>NZ_BCAZ01000069.1:0-23336 GCF_001320205.1 Pseudomonas sp. NBRC 111123 | reverse complement strand
GCGGCCTTTGGTTAACCTTAAGTTACAAACCTCCGATTCGATCTGCGTTATACAAGTGGCCTAGTGCTATCTCTGCAGAACAACAAGAATCCATGGAGGTGCCCCGTGAAGCGTGTGCTCTACCCGGCCATCGCATTGATGAACAGGCTGAGCTTCGGGCAGAAGTTCAGCCTCATCAGCATCCTGTTCTTCCTGCCCATGCTGGCCACCAGCTTTTATCTGGTGCGCGACGCCTATCAGCAGTTTCAGGCTACCCGCGCTGAATTGCAGGGCATAGCTCCGCTGGCTGACAGCCTGAACCTTCGCGCCGACCTTGAGGCGCTGGGCAACCTGTTGCAGATCAATGCCGTGCTTGGCCAGTCGGGCCAGGGCGGGGATCTGGAGGCGCGCATCGCTGCCTTGCAGGACAAGGTCCAGGCGCAGTTGCACACGCTGCAAGGGGATGAGGCAGTACCTGAAGACAAACTCGAAGAACTGGCCGGGGCATTTGCCAGCGCCCGTGCAGAATCGTCGCTGCAGAACAAGGCTGCGCTGTTCGACAAGCTGCTGGCCCAGGCTCAGATGCTGGGCAAGCAGGTGGTGAGCCAATCCGGCCTGAGCCAGGACAGCCAGGCTTCGGTGCGTCAGTTGAGTGAGCTGCTTGGGGTCGCCACCGCGCAGGTCAGCCAGGCGCTGGGCGAAGGCCGGGCCATGGGCGCCATTGCGTTGGGGAGGGGGTTCATCGATTCTTCTGGCAGCGCCCGTTTCGAAGACCTGCTGCAACGCCTTGACCGCCTGGCAGCCGACTATGCCTTGCGCCTGGATGATGCCCTTGCCACGGACCGTGGGGCCAAGGCCGGCCTGGCGGAGGCTGCACATACCAGCCAGGCGACAGTCAGGCAGGCCGCATCGCTGTTCGAAGAGCAAGTGGTGGTGGCGGAAACCCTCGATACACCCTGGCCGGTGTTCTATCAGCAGGTCAGCGAACTGATGGCGCCGACCTATCGGCTGAATGACGCTGTGCTGGCGCATCTGCAAGAACAGTTGCAACAGCGCCTGGCCGAGCAGCGCTTGCGCATGCTCGTCCTGGGCACGTCGCTGGCCGCTGTATTCGTGTTGATCCTGTACTTGTATGGCGGTTTCTATGTGTCGACCCGGGCCACCTTGCGCCGCCTGGGCGGTGCCATGGATAAAGTGGCTGCGGGTGACATGACGATCAGCTTCCAGGCACACAGCCGCGATGAACTGGGCAAGTTGGGCCAAGGTTTCAGCGAAACGGTACACCGCATCCGCGGCCTGATCGACCAGGTCGGGCGTACCGTGGTGGCAGTCGAAGCGCAGGCCGGGCAGGTGCTGACGGTGTCGGCGCGGAGCAACCAGGCGGTCAGTGGCCAGCGTGAACAGATCGAGCAGGTGGCCACGGCGATGAACCAGATGAGCGCCACCGCGCAGGAAGTGGCACGCAGTGCCGCGCTGGCGGCGAACGGCGCGCAACAGGTCAACCTGGAAAGCGCCAATGGCCGCAGCCTGGTGGCCAGCCAGCAAGACAGCATCGGCCGCCTCGCCGAAGAAATCGACCAGACCGTGCTGGCAATCAATCGGCTGGCCGACGACAGCCAGGCGATTGGCCAGGTGCTGGAGGTGATTCGCAGCATTGCCGAGCAGACCAACCTGCTGGCATTGAATGCGGCCATCGAAGCCGCCCGGGCCGGTGAGCAGGGGCGTGGGTTTGCCGTGGTGGCCGATGAAGTGCGTACCCTTGCCCGGCGTACCCAGGACTCCACCGCGCAGATCGCGCAGATGATCCAGCGCCTGCGCGATGGCGTGGAGCACGCGGTGCGGGCGATGGGCAGCAGCCATCAGATGGCGGCGGGCACTGTCGACGAAGCGCGCCAGGTGCAGCAGGCGCTGGGCAATATCCTCGCGGCAGTGGGAGGGATCGTCGAGCAGAACCAACAGATTGCCGCAGCGGTAGAGCAGCAGACGGCGGTGGCCCATGACATCGATCGCAACATCGTCGCGATCAACCGGGCCGCCCAGGACACCACCCAAGGGGCTTGCCAGGCCGAGGATGCCAGCCGGGTGCTTTCGACGCAGGTGGTGGAGTTGAAACGCCTGATCGGGGCCTTCAGAGTCTAAGGCCGGCCTTGTGTTGCCTGTAGTGGCCTCTTCGCGGGTGAACCCGCTCCCACAGGTACGGCGCAGGCCATTGTGGGAGCGGGTTCACCCGCGAAGAGGCCGCTACTGCCAGCCGAACAGCTCACAGGCATTGCGGCTGCTGGCTTCAGCCAGTACGCCAGTCTCGATGCCCATCAGTTCAGCCAGTGCCTGGGCAATCTCCGGCAGATGCTCCGGGCTGTTGCGCTGGCCGGCAAACATCGCCGGCGCCATGTCCGGCGAATCGGTCTCCAGCACGATGCTTTCCAGCGGCAGGCGCGCCAGGGTCTTGCGCAGGCGTAGCGCCTGCGGCCAGGTCGCGGCGCCACCCAGGCCAAGCCGGAAGCCCAGCTTGATGTACTCGCGCGCCTCTTCGTAACTACCGGCAAAGGCATGGATCACCCCCGCCCGCAGCGGCTTGTAACGCTTGAGCGTGGCAATCACCTGGGCGTGGCTGCGGCGCACATGCAACAGGGCGGGTAGCTCAAAGTCGCAAGCCATCTGCAGCTGCGCTTCGAACAGCGCCTGCTGGCGTTGCTTGTCCAGCTCTTCGAGGTAGTAGTCCAGGCCGAACTCGCCGACCGCGCACAGCCGTGGGTCGCCCTGCAGGCGTGCCAGCCATTCGCGCAGCTGCGTCAGATGCTCCGGCCGGTGCTGCTCCAGGTAGATCGGGTGCAGCCCCAGTGCCGCATGTACGCAGCCTTCGGCACAGGCCAGGTCCCATACTCGCTGGAAATTCGCCTGATACACCCCCAGCACCACCATACGCTCCACCCCGCGCGCCGCCGCGTTGGCCAGCAGGTGCTGGCGATCGGCGTCGAAATCAGGGAAGTCCAGGTGGGTGTGGGTGTCGATCAGGCGCATGATCAGGCCGCAGTGATGCGCTGCTTGAACGTGCGGCCAATGGCGTGCACGCCAGGCTCGTAGCGCTTTTCCTCGATCGCGGCCAGGGCCAGTTCCAGCGCAGTGGCGGCAATCAGGCCGTGCTGCTGGGCCATGGCATTGACCGGCAACGGCAGGAAGTCGAGCAACTGGTTGTCACCGAAGGTGCCCAGCTGCAGCTGGCGCGAATCGGCCGGGCGCGCCTGCAAGGTATCGAACACTCCTTGCAGCAGCACATAGGAGGTAGTCACCAGGGCATCCGGCAGGCCGCCTTGTTCGTCGATCAGTTGCTGCATCAGGCGTTGGCCACATTCGCGGCTGAAGGACTCGCCCTGATAGCGGCGGACCACGCCGTCGAAACCTTGCATGGCTTCGTCGAAGCCGCCAGCGCGGGCCTGGCTTACCGACAGCTCCGGGCGTGCACCGATCAGTGCGATGCTGCGCGGGGCTGTAGCCAGCAGGCTGTCGGCCAGCTGACGGCTGGCATCGCGGTCATCGCTGATCACCGAACAGAAGTGTGCCGGGTTCAGGCGCCGGTCGATGGCGATCACAGGCAGGCCCTTGTCCTGCAACTCACGGTAGCTGTCGTCCTCAGGCGGCAGGCAGCTGGCGACAAACAGGGCATCGCAACGGCGGGCGCGGAACAGCTGCTGCAGCTGGCGCTCGCTGTCGGGCTGGTCGTCGCTGCTGGCGATCAACAACTGATACCCACGGGCGCGTGCGCCCTGCTCGAGCTGTTTGGCGATGCGGGCATAGCTGGGGTTCTCCAGATCCGGGAGAATGAAACCCAAGGTGCGGGTGTGCCGGCTGCGCAGGCCGGCTGCTTGCGGGTTGGGGGTGAAGTCATGGGCCTCGACCACCGCGCGCACCCGCTCGACAGTGCTGGTACTGATGCGCTGCTGTTCGGCCTTGCCGTTGATGACATAACTGGCAGTGGTCACTGACACACCGGCCAGACGGGCGATATCGCTGAGTTTCACCGATTTTTCCTTGTTATTACCGGGACTGGCTACGGAACCAGGACCGGGTAGTTTGACCCGGGTTGGTCGCGATGCGCAGGCGACCATTGTCGCAATTGTCCGACAGGATGGGGCTTTTTCCTCGGAAGATTATCGAGTAACGTGGCCGCTTGGTCAGATTAAACGTTTCAGCTATTAATTTTTCTGCCTCGGCTGCCGCGCTTGCAAGGCTGTCGAACTGGCTGATTCTGTGAATATCACAACAATACCTCAGTACCCGGCATCAAAACCAAGCTGGGGCTGCAAAAGGAGAAGGTCATGCTCGAGCTCGCCATAGGGCAGATAGCCATGGGCCAGAAGGCCGCCGACAAGGCCGAGGCATTGCGCCTGCTGGCGGATCAGCTGGTAGCCGACGGCCTGGTTGCCGAAGGTTATCTCGAAGGCCTGCAGGCGCGCGAAGCGCAAGGCTCGACGTACCTTGGCCAGGGTATCGCCATCCCTCACGGCACCCCGCAGACCCGCGAACTGGTGTTCGCCACGGGCGTGCGCCTGCTGCAGTTCCCCGAAGGTGTGGACTGGGGCGATGGGCAGAAGGTCTACCTGGCTATCGGCATCGCCGCCCGTTCCGATGAACACTTGCGCCTGCTGCAGTTGCTGACCCGCGCGCTCGGCGAGACCGACCTGGCCGAGGCATTGCGCCGGGCCAGCTCTGCCGAGGCGTTGCTCAAGCTGCTGCAAGGCGCGCCACAGGAACTGGCGCTGGACGCGCAACTGGTGGGCCTGAACCTGCCTGCTGAAGACTTCGATGAGCTGGCCTGGCGCGGTGCCCGCCTGCTGCAGCGCGCCGGTTGTGTCGACAGCGGCTTCGCTGCTGTGCTGCAACAGGCCGAACCACTGCCCTTGGGCGAGGGCCTGTGGTGGTTGCACAGCGAGCGCCAGGTGCGACAGCCTGGCCTGGCCTTCATCACTGCGCAGCAGCCACTGCGTTATCGCGACCAGCCGCTCAATGGTCTGTTCTGCCTGGCCAGCCTTGGTGCCGCCCACCAGGCGCTGCTCGAGCGCCTGTGCGAAGTGCTGATCGAAGGCCGCGGGCAAACGCTCTACCAGGCCACCAGCAGCCGTGCGGTGCTTGAGGTGCTGGGCGGTCAGGCGCCGGCTGACTGGCCCAGTGCGCGGATCGTGCTGGCCAACCCGCACGGCCTGCATGCCCGCCCTGCGAAGGTCCTGGCGCAACTGGCCAAGGGCTTCGAGGGTGAAATCCGTGTGCGCGTGCTCGACAGTGCGCAGCCAGCGGTGTCGATCAAGAGCCTGAGCAAGCTGCTGAGCCTCGGCGCCCGGCGTGGCCAGGAACTTGAGCTGAGCGCTGAACCGTCGATTGCCGGCGATGCCTTGCCCGTACTGCTGGCAGCCATCGAACAAGGCCTGGGCGAAGAGGTCGAGCCGCTGGTGCAAACCACCACAGCCAGTGCTGCCAGCGCGGCCGTGGTACTTCAGGCGCCCGCTGCGGGCAGCCGGATCCAGGGCGTCAGTGCATCCCCGGGTATTGCCAGTGGGCCGGCGCATGTGTGCGTCGAGCGGGTCATCGATTATCCGCTACGCGGTGAGTCGCCGGCCAAGGAGCGCCTGAAGCTGCGTGACGCGTTGGCGGCCGTGCATGGCGAATTGCAGGTGCTGGTGCAGCGCAGCGACAAGTCGATTGGCGAGATCTTCGTCACTCACCAGGAAATGCTCGCTGACCCAGCCTTGAGCGACGATGCCGAGGCACGCCTGGCCCACGGCGAAAGTGCGGCGGCGGCGTGGATGGCGGTGATCGAAGCGGCTGCCCGTCAGCAGGAAGCGCTGCACGATGCCTTGCTGGCCGAGCGTGCTGCCGACCTGCGCGACATTGGCCGCCGGGTGCTGGCCCAGTTGTGCGGCGTGGCGGCCCAGGCCGAACCGGAGCAGCCCTACGTGTTGGTCATGGGCGAGGTCGGCCCCTCCGATGTCGCCCGCCTGGACCCGGCCCGTGTCGCTGGTATCGTCACGGCCCACGGCGGCGCCACGGCGCACAGTGCGATCGTCGCCCGGGCATTGGGCATCCCGGCCGTGGTTGGCGCAGGCGCGGCGATCCTGCTGCTCGATTCCGGCACGCCGCTGCTGCTCGACGGCCAGCGCGGCCTGGTCAGCGTTGCACCGCCAGCCGACGAGCTGCAACGCGCGTTGGCCGAGCGCGACCAGCGCGAACAACGCCTTCAAGCTGCCTGGGCCAGGCGCCATGAGCCGGCGGTGACCCGCGATGGCCATGCCGTCGAAGTCTTCGCCAACATTGGCGAGAGCAGCGGTATCGACAAGGTGGTGGAGCAGGGCGCCGAAGGGGTTGGCCTGCTGCGCACCGAGCTGATCTTCATGGCCCACTCGCAGGCACCGGACGTGGCTACCCAGGAAGCGGAGTACCGCCGTGTGCTCGACGGCCTCGGTGGCAGGCCATTGGTGGTGCGCACCCTCGATGTGGGCGGCGACAAGCCGTTGCCGTACTGGCCGATAGCCGCCGAGGAAAACCCGTTCCTCGGCGTGCGCGGTGTGCGCCTGACCCTGCAACGCCCGCAGATCATGGAAGAGCAGTTGCGCGCCTTGCTGCGGGCCGCCGATCAGCGGCCCCTGCGCATCATGTTCCCCATGGTCGGGCAGATTCACGAGTGGCGTGAGGCGCGTGCCATGGTCGAGCGCCTGCGCCAGGAAATCCCGGTCGCCGACCTGCAGGTCGGGATCATGGTCGAGGTGCCGTCCGCTGCATTGCTGGCGGCGCAGCTGGCCCGTGAAGTGGACTTCTTCAGCATCGGCACCAACGACCTGACCCAGTACACCCTGGCCATCGACCGTGGCCACCCGAGCTTGTCTGCCCAGGCCGACGGCTTGCACCCGGCGGTGCTGAGCCTGATCGACATGACCGTGCGTGCCGCCCACGCCGAGGGCAAATGGGTCGGCGTCTGTGGCGAACTGGCCGCAGACCCGCAGGCAGTGGCCGTACTGCTGGGCCTGGATGTGGACGAGCTGAGCGTGGCGGCCCGCAGCGTTGCCGAAGTCAAAGCCCTGGTGCGCCAGGCTGATCACCAAACGGCCCGCGCCCTGGCGCGCGAGGCCTTGCAACAGGACAGCGCCGCAGCGGTTCGCGCGCTGGTGGAGCGTTACTGAATGGCCAAGATCCTTACCCTGACCCTGAACCCGGCGCTGGACATCACCGTCAGCCTCGACGCCTTGCGCCCAGGGCACGTCAACCGCGCCCACGACCAGCAAAGTCACGCCGCGGGCAAAGGCCTGAACGTGGCCCAGGTGCTGGCCGACCTGGGCCATAGCGTTACTGTCGGGGGCTTTCTCGGCCGCGACAACCTGCAGCCGTTCGAAGCGCTGATCGCCCGGCGCGGTTTTGCCGACTGCTTCGTGCGAGTGGCCGGCGAAACCCGCAGCAACCTCAAGCTGGTCGAGGCCGATGGCCGGGTCACCGATGTCAACGGCCTGGGGCCGGAGGTCGACGAAGCCGGGCGCGCCGAACTGCTGCAGCGCCTGGCACAGGTGGCGCCCGGGCACGACGCGGTGGTCGTGGCCGGCAGCCTGCCGCGAGGGATCAGCCCTGAGTGGTTCCGCCAGTTGCTTGAGCAGTTGCAGGCGCAGGGGCTGAAAGTGGCCCTCGACAGCAGTGGTGACGCGTTGCGTGCTGGCTTGCAGAGTGCCCCCTGGCTGGTCAAACCCAATACCGAAGAGCTAGGTGAAGTGCTGGGCCTGGCCGTGCAGACCGCCGCCGAGCAGCGCGCCGCTGCCGAGCAGCTGCTGGCCGGCGGTATCGAACATGTGGTGGTTTCGGCGGGCGAACAGGGCGTCAGTTGGTTTGCTGCCGGCCTGGCGCTGCAGGCGCGGCCGCCGCAAGTGCGGGTTGCCAGCACCGTGGGGGCCGGTGATTCGCTGGTCGCCGGCATGGTCCATGGCCTGCTGGCGGCGGAAAGCCCGCAACAGACCTTGCGCCGCGCCACGGCCATCGCAGCACAGGCCGTGACTCAGGTTGGCTTCGGCATCTGTGACCGCGAGCAGCTCGCGCACCTGGAAACCGCTGTGCAACTGACAGAACAACAAGAGGGTTGCCGATGAACATCGCCATTGTCACCGCCTGCCCCAACGGCCAGGTGTCCAGCGTGCTCAGTGCCCGCCTGCTGGCGGCTGCCGCCCAGCGCCGCGGCTGGAGCACCAGTGTTGAAGTGCAGGATGCCGAGCATCCCGAGCGCCAGCTGACCCCTGCGCAGATCGCCGAGGCCGACTGGGTACTGGTGGTCAGCACCGGCCCGGTGGACCTTGCTCGTTTCGCCGGCAAGCGCCTGTACCAGAGCACCCCGGCGCAGGCCTTGGCCGACCGTGAGGGCTTCCTCGACGAGGCGCAGGCCAAGGCCGAAGTGCTGGCTGTGCAAGCGACCAGTGCGGCGCCTTCAACCGCTGTGCGCATTGTTGCGGTCACCGCCTGCCCGACCGGCGTGGCGCATACCTTCATGGCTGCAGAAGCCTTGCAACAGGCGGCGCAGCAGCTGGGCCATGAACTCACTGTCGAAACCCAGGGCTCGGTTGGTGCTCGCAATCCGCTGTCGGCCCAGGCCATTGCCGATGCCGATGTGGTGCTGCTGGCTGCTGACATCGAGGTGCCGACAGCACGCTTTGCCGGCAAGCGTATCTACCGTTGTGGTACCGGTATCGCCCTCAAGCAGGCACGCGCGACCCTGGAGAAGGCCTTGGCCGAGGCCAAGGTCGAAAGTGCTGCGGACGCTGCCTCTGCAACGCCCGCCAAGGCTGAAAAGGCCGGCGTCTACAAGCATTTGCTGACCGGTGTTTCGTTCATGCTGCCAATGGTGGTGGCCGGCGGCTTGCTGATCGCCCTGTCGTTTGTCTTCGGCATCGAAGCCTACAAGCAGCCTGGCACCTTGCCGGCCGCGCTGATGCAGATCGGCGGCGAGGCTGCGTTCAAGCTGATGGTGCCGCTGCTCGCGGGGTACATCGCCTGGTCCATCGCCGACCGCCCGGGCCTGGCGCCGGGGATGATCGGTGGCCTGCTGGCCAGTACCTTGGGTGCTGGCTTCATTGGCGGTATCGTCGCCGGTTTTCTCGCAGGCTACAGCGCCAAGGCCATCGCCCGCTGGGCACGTCTGCCAAGCAGCCTGGATGCGCTCAAGCCGATCCTGATCATCCCGCTGCTGGCCAGCCTGTTCACCGGCCTGGTGATGATCTACGTGGTCGGCCAGCCGGTGGCGGCAATGCTCGAAGGGCTGACGCATTTCCTCGACAGCATGGGCACCACCAACGCCATCCTGCTCGGGCTGCTGTTGGGCGGGATGATGTGCGTCGACCTCGGCGGGCCGATCAACAAGGCGGCCTATGCCTTCTCGGTGGGGCTGCTGGCATCTTCCAGCTATGCGCCGATGGCGGCGACCATGGCCGCCGGCATGGTGCCGCCGATCGGCCTGGGCATCGCCACCTTCCTGGCCCGGCGCAAGTTTGCCCAGAGCGAGCGTGAAGCGGGCAAGGCGGCACTGGCGCTGGGGTTGTGCTTCATCTCCGAAGGGGCCATCCCGTTTGCGGCGAAGGACCCATTGCGGGTGATCCCGGCGAGCATTGCCGGTGGCGCCTTGACCGGCGCGCTGTCGATGTACTTCGGCTGCAAGCTGATGGCGCCGCATGGCGGGCTGTTCGTCTTGCTGATCCCCAATGCGATCAACCATGCACTGTTGTATCTGTTGGCAATCGTGGCGGGCAGCCTGGTGACGGCGGTGGTGTATGCCGTGATCAAGAAGAGCGAGCGGGTGGAGTTGGCCGTTGCGCCAGTGAAGGGTTGAAGCCTTTTGTTGGTATTGCTGGCCCTTTCGCGGCTAAAGCCGCTCCTACAGGGATAGTACGGTCCCTGTAGGAGCGGCTTTAGCCGCGAAAGGGCCAGTACAGGCTAACGCGGATGTTTTTGCCGCAACGGCACCAACAGGTCGCCCAGGCCGTTATGGTCGACCTCATGCATCAACGCCAGCAACCCACCCAGCTCACCCGCCGGAAACCCTTTGCGGGCGAACCAGGCCAGGTAATCACCCGGCAGGTCGGCAATGATCCGCCCCTGATATTTGCCAAAGGGCATGGTGCGGGTCACCAGCAGTTCGAGCATTTCCGGTTTCATCGACGAAGCCTGGGCAGTGAATGAGCGCCGACCATACTGCAATCTGCACGAGCCCCCAAGCGGCAATCATGCATAACGCCGATATATAGCTTTGCTGTGGATGTCATAACTGTTTGTTTTTAAAGGATTTAATTTAATCGCGTGGCTTGGCACGAAGGCTGCTCCGGTATATGTGACTACCACCTGCCAAGGAGTTTGTGCCATGAGCAATCCCAACAAAGACGTGATCGACGTACTTAACGACCTGGTCGAGTACAGCAAGGATGGCGAAAAAGGCTTCAAAGCTTCGGCCGATGACGTGAAAAACTCCGATTTGAAGGCGTTTTTCGTACAGCGTGCCGGCGAATGCGCCACCGCTGCCAGCGAGTTGCAAAGCGAAGTGCGCCGCCTGGGCGGTGACCCGGAGACGTCCACCAGTATCAGCGGTGACCTGCACCGTGGCTGGGTAAACCTCAAGTCGATGGTCACCGGCAAGGATGAAGAAGCGGTGCTCAATGAGGTGGAGCGCGGCGAAGATCATGCCCTCAAGGCCTACAAGGAAGCACGCGAGAAACTGGTCAAGCTGGGCCGCATGGCCAGCGATCCGAGCTATGCCCTGGTGGAGAAACAATTGCAGGGCGTGCAGCGTAACCACGATCAGGTCAAGGCACTGCGCAACGCCGCCCGCGCCCGTTCCTAGTTGGTTGGTCCCTCTACCCGGTTACGGCCATTGGCTTTGGCCCGGTAGAGCGCCTCATCCGCGGCGCCCAGCACCTGTGCAAGGTCTTGCTGGGTGCCGGGGATGTAGACGCTGACCCCAACGCTCACCGTGACTGAGTGGGCATCGTCTGCGAATGGCGCGAGGGCCTCGACCTGAGCGCGAATACGCTCGGCCAGCAACAGAGCGCCGCTGAGTTCCGTTTCCGGCAAGATCACCTGAAATTCTTCACCGCCATAGCGTGCCGCCAGATCCGCCGGACGGCGGATGCACAGCTCCAGCGTGCTGGCCACCTCGCGCAAGGCGTGGTCGCCACCGGCGTGTCCATGGCGCTGGTTGAAGGCCTTGAAATGATCCACATCCACCATCAGTACCGCCAACGGTTGGCGGTTACGTTGGGCGCGTGACCATTCCAGCCGCAGCACCTGGTCCAAGCGGCGGCGGTTGGCAAGGCCGGTCAGGCTGTCGGTCGCGGCAAGCGTCGCCAGGCCCTGTTCTGCCTCGTGGCGGCGGCGCAATTCCCGGCCCAGCAGCAGGGTCAGCCAGAGAATCCCGATACACAACACCCCCGTGGCGACGCTGACCAGAATCGCCGTGCGCCGCCATGACTGGAACACCTCGTCGGCGGAATGCACCACCAGCACGATCAGCGGCAGGTCGGCGACCTGGGCGAAGGTGTACATGCGCTGGGAAGGGGCGCTGCCAGAGCGCGCGGTGAAGCTCCCGCTGTGCTCGTTGAGGATGCGCTTGAAGTTGGGGCGCTCGCCGTAATAGGTGCCGATTGCCGGATCCTGTGGGCGTGCAGGTTCCCGTGCGAGTAGCTGCCCGCCGGTGTTGAACAGGTTGATGCTGCTTTCAGCGCCGATATCCAGACGGCGGAACAACTCACTGAAATACGACAGGCGCAGGGCGCCGGCGGCCAGCCCGGCAAATTCGCCCTGCGGGCCGTTGATGCGCCGGCTGAAACTGATGCACCAGTCCATGTCGCCCAGCTTGGCCTTGAAAGGCGGGCCCACCAGTAAACCGAGGTTGGCGTCATGCAGGTGTGCCTGGAAAACCCCGGTATCGCCAAAGTTGGCCTTGCGAGGCACGGCGCTGTTGGAGTCGCCGACCACATTGCCTTGTTTGTCCAGCCACAGCACATCACCGCGCTTGCGGTCGACAAAGGCTTCATTGAATAGAAGGCGCTGGCGCAATGGGCCGGAGATCTCTGGCAGCTCCTTGCGGCTGACGGCCCAGATCAGGCCTTTCAACGACTGGTCGTAGAGTTCGACATTACGCAGGATGTCGCTTTCGATCAGCTGGACGATGTTGTTCGCGGAGCGGATGGCCGATTGCTCGACACTGTCGCGCTCGCGGGCCAGCAGGTAGCTGACGATGGCCACGATGGCGAGCACGGCAAGGCAGCTGCTCAGGTTGAGGATCAGCTCGGGGTGCGACCTGTAGATTGCGAAACGCGGAGATCGAGTGGGCATGCGCGCTACTGCTGAGGCAGGGCCATTTGCGGCGGGCGCCATTTTAGGGAAGCGTGGATTGTCGGACAACAATTGTCCGACGGAATCGTGTCTGGTTTTCGCGGGCAAGCCCGCGAACGAGGGCTATGCCCTCGCCAGCGGTCTCAGATCAGAAGATGTTCAGTGGGTAATCGACGATCACCCGCACTTCATCGTTGTCGCTGTTGCTGTCGATCGATGCATAACCCTGGCTACCACGGTGAGTGGCATAGCGCAGTTGCACCGCCAGATCCTTCAGGTCGCCTTCCTGGAATACATATTTCACGTCCAGGTCCCGCTCCCAGTGCATGGCGTTCTTGCCATCGGCGCGGTAGTAGTCGTAATGGCTGGTGTCCTGGGTGGCCTTGGTCAGGTCCGCTTCACCGCGCGAATACGACAGCGAAGTGCTCAGGCCCGGGATGCCGACACCGGCGAAGTTGTAGTCGTACTGCAGCTTCCACGAACGCTCGTTCGGGGCGTTGAAGTCCGAGTACATGCGCGAGTTGTCCAGGTAAACGCTGTCGCCCAGATTGATGTAGTCGAACGGCGTGTTGCCGTTGACCCGCTGGTAGGCGGCGGTGACGCTGTGGTAACCGGCATTGACCGTGAAGTGCACGCTGTAGGTGTTGTTGTCGATCTTGCCCAGCAGCGACTGGCCGGTGTCTTGGGTGTGATAGAAGTGCACGCCCGGGTTGAGGCTGACCAGGTCGTTGACCACGTAGGTGTAGTCGAAGTCAGCGTAGTACTGGTTCCAGACGTCCTTCAGCTCGGCCGCGTACAGGTTGGTGGTGATGTGCTCGGTGCCGCTCCACGACGCGCCGGCCCAGTTAAGGTGCTTGCTGGTCTGGCCGTCCATGTCGCCGTAGTAGGTGTCGATACGACGGTGGCCGCTCTGGTTGTACGGGTGGGTGAAGCTGACCTGGCCGCCTTCGAGCAACAGGCCGTCGACGCTGTGGTTGGTCAGGCTCACACCGCGGAAGGTCTGCGGCAGCATGCGGGTTTCGCCGCCGGCGATCACCGGGTTGGTGATGAACAGGTCACCGGCTTTCAATTCAGTGTCGAATGCCTTGAGCTTGACCGCTGCACCGGCAGTGGAGAACGAGTGCGGGGCGGCCCCCAGTTCACCGTTGTCCTTGATGTGCTCGGGCAGGATGCTGGTGCCGGCATGGCCGCCACCGCCGTCGAGCTTCAGGCCCAGCATGGCGTGGGCGTCGAGGCCGAAGCCGACTACGCCCGGTGTGTAGCCGGACTCGAAACGGGCCACCGCGCCCTGGCCCCACTCGCGGGTGTCGCGCACGCCGGCGTTGTGGTTGTCGCGGTTGAAGTAGGCATTACGAAAGTGCAGGTTGAAGGACGAACCTTCGATGAAGCCATCAGCCTTGTCTTCATCTGCCTGGGCGGCGAAAGGGATCGTTGCAGTCAACGCAATGAACAGCGGGGTAAAACGAAACGCGGAAGGCACCGGTGTTAGCTCCTTTAGTCTGACGGTGGGGCAGTTTTTATTTTTGAATGTGCGTCTTTTTATAGGGGTACGTTACGGCGGGGCTGATAGTTAGAGCACATAAAAAAAGCCGCTGATTGGCAGCGGCTTTAAAAGGCTAACATATCGGCACCCACGGTGCCCATGGCGTAGCCAAGGGAAAACTGGAGCAGGTACGACGCGCGATCAGCTATCGGCATTGGCGTCGCTGGAAACTTTCGAAGCTGTCTGTTCTGCGTCTTTGCTGGCGTCGGCCTTGTGTGCCAGGGCTTCGCGGGAGTCTTGGTGAACAGCGGCAAGTTCTGCAGTGCGAGCTACGAAAGCCGGGGATTCTTCGGCCATGGCCAGGGGCGACAACAACAGGGAAGACAGAACGAAAACGCTGGCAATACCCATACTGTTGGACATGTTTAAATCTACCTTCTTGCGGTGCAAGTGCTATGAGGACGAGGGCAAAGTTAGTCGTTAACGTGCCGCGGAAACAGCGTCTTTAGCGATAAGCACTGTTGCGCAAAAAGTAATGATCGCTGAAAAGGCAATTCGACTTTGGCCGGAAAGTACCGAGCTAGAAACCTTGCGCGGTCATAGTAGGGGCGCCCCGGCAAGGCCGCTCCTACAGGGGGCCTATGCAGGCTTCAGAAGGGGCAATCGGATGCCAAAGGTATTGGCGCCGGCCGCGCTGCGCACAAAAACGTCACCACCATGCATCAGCGCGATCGCCTTGACGATCGCCAGGCCCAACCCATGGTTGCCGCCACCACTGTTGCTGCGCGCCGCATCCACCCGGTAGAAGCGCTCGAACAACAGCGGCAGGTGCGCATCCTCGATGGCCGGCCCTGGGTTGCTTACGGCAATGCAGACCTGTTCCGGCCCAGCCTCTATCTGTACCTCGATCACCTGGTTCGGCGCCGTGTGCTGGACGGCGTTGTTCAGCAGGTTGATCAAGGCCCGGCGCAACTGGGCCTTTTCGATGGGCGCCTGGGCATCACCGCTGACGGTGACGCTGACCTGGGCGTCTTCGAGGATGTAGTCCAGGTAATCGAGGGTGGTGGCCACTTCCTCGGCCAGAGAGGCCTGGGTCAGGGCGGTGGCCTTGCTGCCCTGGTCGGCGCTGGCGAGGAACAGCATGTCGTTGATGATGCTGCGCAGGCGCTCCAGCTCTTCGAGGTTCGATTGCAGCACTTCGAAGTAATGCTCGGCGCTGCGCCCACGGGTGAGGGCGACCTGGGTCTGGCCAATCAGGTTGGTCAATGGCGAGCGCAGTTCGTGGGCGACGTCGGCGTTGAACGCTTCCAGCCGTGAATAGGCCTGGCTGACCCGGTCCAGCGCGGCGTTGAAGGCGCCGGCGAACTGCGCCAGTTCCGGCGCCAGGTCCGCTGTCTGCAGGCGCCCGTCCAGGCGTGGTGGCGCCAGCGCCTGGGCCTCGACGGACAGCGCCAGCAGCGGCCGCAGGCCAATGCGCGCCACCCAGTAGCCAAGAATCGAAGCCAGCAGCACACCGAGCACAGCCAGGCCGACAATGGCCACCAGCAAGCTGTGCTGGGCTTGCCAGAAGGTTTCGGTGTCGATGCCGATCAAAAAGCGCAGCGGCGGGCGCTCGCCCAGCGCCGGCAGTTCGCTGACCAGCACCTTGTAGGGGTAGAGGCGGTCAGGCAGGCGCAGGTCGCGCATGCCTTGCGGGCCTTCGCCAAAAGCGCGGACCAGTTCGCTGGGGTGGCCGTATTCGTAGGCCGGGTTGCTGCTGACCACCCAGAAACGGATGCGCTTGTCTTCCTCGCTGAGCAGGTTGAGCTTGTTGTTGATCTTGGCCCAGTGCTCGGGTGTGCCGAAGCGGTTGAGGGTGGACTCGAGCACGCTGAAGCGCGCATCCAGTTCCGCTGCCGGCAGCAGGTCGAGGCTGCGGTCGACCTGGCGATACAGCGCCGAACCGATCAGCACGAACACCCCCAGCGCCACCAGGATGAACAGCGTCGACAGGCGCAGGGCGATGGAGTTAAGCGGCACGGTTTTCCAGGACATAGCCCATGCCTCGGATGGTGTGCAGCAACTTGTTGTCGAACGGCCCGTCGAGCTTGGCGCGCAGTCGCTTGATGGCCACTTCGACGACATTGGCGTCGCTGTCGAAGTTGATGTCCCAGACCAGCTCCGCGATAGCAGTCTTGGAGAGGATTTCGCCCTGGCGCCGGGCCAGCACGCTGAGCAGCGAGAATTCCTTGGCGGTCAGTTCCAGGCGCTGGCCGGCGCGGCTGGCCTTGCGCGCCATCAGGTCGATCCACAGGTCGCCGACCTGGATCTGCAACGGCTCGTGGCTGCTGCTGCGCCGGGTCAGGGCCTGCAGCCGGGCGACCAGCTCGAGGAACGAGAAGGGTTTGCCCAGGTAGTCGTCGGCGCCTTCGCGCAGGCCGTGGATGCGGTCTTCGACGCGCTCGCGGGCGGTGAGCATGATCACCGGCGTCTGCTTGCGCGCACGCAGTGCACGCAGCACGCCGTAGCCGTCCAGGCCCGGCAGCATCACATCGAGCACGATCACTGCATAGTCGCCTTCCAGGGCCAGGTGCAGGCCGTCGATGCCGTCACGCGCAAGGTCGACGGTGAAGCCCTGCTCGGTCAGGCCGCGATGCAGGTAGTCGGCGGTTTTTTCTTCGTCTTCGATGATCAGCACACGCATGGTCTTGTCCTAGCTGGCACTTGGCGCCGCCGCTGGGGCGGCCTGGCGGCGGTGGAAAAGGCGCTCCAGGGCCAAGTATATGACCGGGGTGGTGAACAGCGTCAGCGCCTGGCTTACCAGCAGCCCGCCAACCACCGCGATGCCCAGCGGCTGGCGCAGTTCGGCGCCGGCACCAAAGCCGAACATCAGCGGCACCGCGCCGAGCAGGGCGGCGAGGGTGGTCATGATGATCGGCCGGAAACGCGTCAGGCACGCCTGGTGAATCGCCTGCTCGGGTGTCATGCCATGGTGGCGCTGGGCTTCCAGGGCGAAGTCGATGAGCAGGATGCCGTTCTTTTTGACGATACCGATCAGCAGCACCACGCCGATCAGGCCCATGATGCTGAAGTCCTGGCCCATGGCCCAGAGCAGTATCAACGCACCCAGGCCGGCCGAGGGCAGGGTGGAGATGATGGTCAGTGGGTGGACGAAGCTCTCGTAGAGCACGCCGAGGATGATGTACACCGCCACCAGCGCGGCGAGGATCAGCCACGGTTGGCTCGAAAGCGAACTCTGGAAGGCCTGGGCCGCGCCCTGGAAGTTGCCGCTGATCGAGTCCGGCATGCCCAGTTCGCGCTGGGTGCGTTCGAGGATCTTCACCGCATCGCCCAGGGCCACGCCGGGGGCCAGGTTGAACGAAAGGTTGGCTGCCGGGAACAGGCCGTCATGGCTGATCGACAGTGGCCCGGTGCTCGGTGCGGCGACATGCGCCAGGGCCGACAGTGGCACCATCTCGTTGGTCAGTGGCGAGCGCAGGTAGAAGAAGTTCAGGCTCTCGGCCTTGCCGCGCTGCCTGGCGTCCAGTTCGAGGATCACCTTGTACTGGTTGGTCTCGGTCTGGAACTCGCTGATCTGCCGCTGGCCGAAGGCATCGTACAGCGCCTGGTCGACGTCGGTGGTGGTCAAGCCGAAACGTGCCGCAGCCTGGCGGTCGATGTCGATGCGGGTGACGCTGGCGCCCAGTTGCAAGTCGTTGGACAGGTCGCGCAATACCGGGTTTTCCCGCAGGCGGTCGGTCAGGCGTTGGGTCCACAGGTTCAGGGCCACGCCGTCGTTGCTCTTGAGCACATACTGGTACTGGGTGCGTGACGGGCCGGAGCTGAGGTTGATGTCCTGGCCGGCCCGCATGTACAGGACGATGCCCGGCACCTGGGCCAGCTTCGGCCGCAGGCGGTCGATCAGCTCGCTGGCCGACACGTCGCGATCCCCACGAGGCTTGAGGGCGATCCAGAAGCGGCCATTGGCGATGGTCTGGTTGCTGCCGGTGACCCCCACAGAATGGGAGTAGGCCTGCACCGCCGGGTCGTCGCCGATGATCTTTGCCAGCGCCAGGTGCTTCTCGACCATCGAGGGGTATGACACATCCGCGGCCGCCTCGGTGGTGCCGAGGATGAAGCCGGTGTCCTGCAGCGGGAAGAAGCCTTTGGGGATGCCGACATAACCGGCGACGGCCAGGGCCAGGGTCACGCCGAACACGCCCAGGGTCAGGCGTTGGTGGGCAAGCGCACGATCCAGGCCTTTTTCGTACCACTTCACCAGGCGCTCGCCAAACCCGCCGTGTTGCTCGCCGGGCGGGCGGCGCATGAACAAGGCACACAAGGTGGGGGCCAGGGTCAGCGACACCATCACCGAAATCAGGATGGTCGAAGTGGCAGTCAGGGCGAACTCCTTGAACAGCCGGCCGACCACACCGCCCATGAACAGCAGCGGGATGAACGCTGCGATCAGCGAGAAACTGATCGACACCACGGTGAAACCGATCTCGCCTGCGCCCTTGAGCGCTGCCGTGCGGCTGTCGTCGCCGGCCTCCAGGTGGCGGTGGATGTTCTCGACCACGACGATGGCGTCGTCCACCACGAAGCCCACCGAGATGACGATGGCCACCAGCGTGAGGTTGTTGAGGCTGAAGCCCAGCACATACATCAGGGCGCAACTGGCGATCAGCGACACACCGAGCACGCTGGATACCACCAGGGTCGCCGACCACTGGCGCAGGAACAGCGCCATCACCCCGATCACCAGGGCCACCGCGATCATCAGGGTCAGTTCCACCTCGTGCAAAGAGGCGCGGATGGTCTGGGTACGGTCCTGCAATACTGACACTTCGATCGACGCCGGAAGCATTTCCTGCAGCTTGGGCAGGGCAGCCATCACCCGGTCGACGGTGTCGACGATATTTGCGCCGGGCTGGCGGAACACGACCAGGTTGAGCCCCGGCTGGTCGCCGGACCAGGCCTTGACGTAGGCGTTTTCGGCGCCGTTGATCACCTTGGCCACGTCCTGCAGGTGCACCGGTGCACCGTTGCGGTAGGAAACGATGAGTTTGGCGTAGTCCTCGGGGTGGAACAGCTGGTCGTTGGCGGCGATGGTCGAGACGCTGTGCTCGCCGTACAGTGCGCCCTTGGCCAGGTTGAGGCTGGTCTGCTGGATGGCCAGGCGCACATCGGCAAGGGTCAGGCCGATGGCGGCGAGTTTTTCGGGTTGGGCCTGCACGCGAATGGCCGGGCGCAGCTGGCCGGTGATGTTGATCAGGCCGACCCCTTCGATCTGGCTGAGCTGGCGCGCCAGCAGGGTTTCGGCGTAGTCGCTGAGGTCATTGCCGGGCATCTGCGCGGAGCTGACGGTGAGTACCAGTACCGGGCTGTCGGCCGGGTTTACCTTGCGCCAGGTCGGCGGGTTGGGCAGGTCCTGGGGCAAGCGGGCGGTGGCGGTGTTGATCGCCGCCTGGACTTCCTGGGCGGCGGTGTCGATGTTCTTGTCGAGGGTGAACTGCAGGATCAGGGTGGTCGAGCCCAGCGCGCTGCTGCTGGTCATCTGGGTCATGCCGGGGATGGCGCTGAACTGCACCTCCAGTGGCGTGGCCACTGAAGACGCCATTGTTTCCGGGCTGGCACCGGGCAGCTGGGTGGTGACCTGAATGGTCGGGAAGTCCGCTTCAGGCAGCGGTGCCACTGGCAACCGCGGGAAGGCGATGGCGCCGAGCAGCACCAGGGCGAACGTCAGCAGCAGGGTGGCGATCGGGTGGTCGATGCACCACGCCGAAATACCGTTGCGGGTAGTCATGGCTGGCTCCTGCGGTCAGCCATTTGCGCCGGTGGCGGTACGTCCGGGGTGACCTCGACCCGCGAGCCGGGCTTGAGACGCGACTGGCCGTCGAGCACCAGGCGCTCGCCCGGCTTTACCCCGGCGATGATGTTCAGGCCGCTGTCCTGGTAGAGCACCTTGACCGGCACGCTGGTGACCTTGTCACCGTCCAGGCGGTAGACAAAGTGCCCGTCGATGCCACGCTGCACCACTGGCGGTGGCACCACCAGGGCGTTCTCATCGACCGCAGTGCGCAGGCGGATGGTGACCAGTTGCCCCGGCCACAGGCGGCCGTCCTTGTTGTCGAATTCGGCCTTGACCCGCACCGTGCCGGTGTTGGCCGAGATCTGGTTGTCGATCAGTGCCAGGTGGCCTTCGCCGAGCAGGTTGCGTTCGCCGTCGGCGTCCATGTAGGCCTGCACCAGCGCAGGGGTTGGCGCCTTGAGCAAGCCCTGCAGGGTTGGCAGCATCTGTTGCGGCAGGGCGAATTCGACGGCGATCGGATCAATTTGGGTGACGCTGAACAGGCCTTGGGTATCGCTGCTGCGCACCAGGTTGCCGGGGTCGACATTGCGGATGCCGACGCGCCCGGTCACTGGCGAGCGGATCTGCGTGTACGACAGTTGCACCTCAGCATTGGCGATGGCCGCCTGGTTGCCCTTGACCGTGGCCTGCAGCTGGTTGACCAGCGCCTGTTGCTGGTCGAGGGTCTGCTTGGACACGCCATCGTCAGTGCTCAGCAGGCGGTAACGCTTGAGGTCGACGCCGGCCACCTGGATCTGCGCCTGGCTCTGGCCGAGCTGGGCACGGGCCTGGTCGAGGCTGGCGCGGATCGCCCGGTCATCCAGGGTGGCGAGCAGGTCGCCTTCTTTCACCCACTGGCCCTCCTTGACCAGCACCTGGGTCAGCACCCCCTCGACCTGTGGCCGGACTTCGACGCTGTGCAGCGACAGCACCGAGCCGATGGCGCTGGTGTAGCGCGGCACGTCCTGCTGGGCGACGCTGACCACGCGCACCGGAATCGCCGCTTGTGCGTGCGGCGTGGTGGCCTGCTGACGCTGGCCATACCAGACGCCCAGGGCCACCAGGGCGAGCAGCGCCAACGCGGCGAGAAGTACGGAACGGGAAGGACGTCGCATCGGCGCGGGCACCTTGGCCAAGGGGGGGAAACGGAGGTTTGTATTGAAGCTTATAGCGCTGTGACCGGGTCGGCAGCGTGACAGCTGGCTGACAGCGGTGACAGGTTGGGGTTGGGACTGGGGGGCTGGCTGGAGGTTGTTGTGGGCATTGGGGCCTGTCTTGATTTTTGTGGTGATGCGGAAATCGAGCGCCGCCCGCGCGGCGCATCGCGGATAAATCCGCTCCTACATTTGTTGCAACGTGCCGAACCTGTAACGCCATGGTTGCCAGCCTTGGCGCATGTCTTGAGTCTTGCAAACAAGGCAGGCAACCATGGCCTGACAGGCATGGCCACGTTGCAACAAATGTAGGAGCGGATTTATCCGCGATGCGCCGCGCGGGCGGCGCTCGATCTCACAGGCGCTGAAGATGTTGTGGCAGGCATCTGGTAGCCCTGATGCCATCCAACCCAATGGCCAAGCCTGCTTACCTAAAACCCGATAAATGCGTAGTAGACCGGCGCCTCGGCAGTGGTTTGCAATCCCAGCGCCTGCAAGTCATCCACCAGCTCAGGCTGCTCCACGTGCAACGTCCACCGGGTCCCGGTCTCAGCTGGCTGCTGCGTCAGCGCCCCGACAAAGGCCGCCATCTCAGGCAGATAAGCGGTAAACCCATTGCCCTTGAGCGCGCTGGTGGTCATCCCCAACGCCTCGCAGATGGCCACCTTGGCCGCGATATCATCGCGATCCGCCTGCCGTGAAGCCTGCACCAGCGCCAGTAACGCCGGGTCCACCGGCAGTGCGCCATGGATCAGCTCGGGCCCTTGCTCCCAGGCTTCGGGCGGGCAGTCCTTGTTCTCCGGGCGCAGCGGAATATGCGGGTTGATCTCTACCGGATAGATGCGGCAGACCAGCGGTCGGCTTTCATAGATGGTGCACAGGTCGTTGTCGTCGAGGTTGCGACAGCGCCCCGGGTTGAACGCGGCAAAGGTCACCGAAACGCGTGCTTCGCTGCTGCCACAAGGCACCGGAAAAGAGCGGCGTAACACATGTTCGCGCTGCTCCACAGCCATGCCTGGCCCATCGGTTACGAAGGCTTCGATCAGCACGATCACCTGGCCACCGGCCGTCGCCCACTGCCGTGCCTCGTTCAAGGTCAGTGGCACGTGGTGGCCGGTGCAGCACTTGCCACAACCGGTACAGGCAAAACGCAGGCTGTCGTTCACTTCGCGTCAGGGTTCCATTCGCTGATGTAGGCCTGCTGCTGCTTGCGGTCGTACAGGCAGAGCTCGGTGCCGCTGCGTTGCTGCATGTGCTTCTGCGGGTAAACCCCTTCGATCAGCAACGCACTGATACCGACCCGGTCATCGAATTCCGCTGGTTTGCCACGGGCGTGGGCATCTTTGAACTGGCTGGCCTTCAGGCAGGCCTTGAGCATCTGCTGGCGCTGCTCGTTCCAGGCCTGGTTGCTGGAGGCCTGGGCGACACCGCTGAACAGGGCGCAGGCGATCAGGAGAGAGCTGAAATACTTCATACGCGGTTCCGGCAAATCATCCGAGGGGCGCGAATTATGCCCGAGTCATCCCTGGCAGCACGCCAGGGAGTTTGTCGCTGAATATAACAACACGTGCTTCAGCGTTCGGCAAACACCACGGTCCGCGCCGCCGTCACCAGGCAGTCGGTCAGGTCGGGCGAGGAGAATTTGGTGAGGATCGCATTGGCCCCGGCAAGCTTTGCCTTCTCGCTGCTCATGGCGCTGTCCAGCGAGGTGTGCAGCAGGACGTAGAGGTGCTGGAAGTCCGGTGTCTCACGCAGGGTGCGGGTGAAGGCATAGCCGTCCATCTCGGACATTTCGATGTCCGATACGATGATGTTGATCTCCTGCGCGGTGCCCTGCAGTTCCAGCAGCACGTTGATCGCATCCTTGGCGCTGCGTGCGGTGTGGCAGTCGATGCCGAGGTTGCGCAGGGTGTGCACCGATTGCTGCAGCGCAACCTGGCTGTCGTCGACCACCAGGATGTTGGCGGCGGCCAGCAGGCTGGCGTCTTCCTCGCTCAGCTCGCCTGGTTGTGGCTCCGGCTCAGGCGGGGCGATGCCGTGGATGACCTTTTCGATGTCCAGCACCTGCACCAGGGTGTTGTCGACCCGGGTCACGCCGGTGATGAACGAACGGTTGCCCGAGCCGAACGGCGGCGGCTTGATGTCGGTGCTCAGGCAGTGGACGATGCGGCTCACCGCCTGCACGTGCAGGCCCTGGCGCGAGCGGCTGATCTCGGTGACGATCAGGCAGCCGCCGTCCGGGTCCGCCAGCGGGCGTTCGCCGATGGCACGGGACAGGTCGATCACCGACAGCGAGTTGCCGCGCAAGGTCGCCACGCCTTTCACGTGCGGGTGCGATTCGGGCAGCTTGGTCAGCGGCGGACAGGGGATGATCTCGCTGACCTTGAGCAGGTTGATTGCCATCAGCTTGCCGCTGCGCAGGGTGAACAGCAGCAGCGACAGCGAGTCCGCGCGGGCATTTTGCGTGGCCATGGTGACCTTCGTGGGGAAACAGGGGATGCCGGGTTATCGGCTTGATCTGGCTGCGCTTTAGTGCCCGCATCAACGT
>NZ_BCAZ01000068.1:0-26713 GCF_001320205.1 Pseudomonas sp. NBRC 111123 | reverse complement strand
ATGAACGGCAACAGGTACGCCAGCTGGTTGGCCAACGCCTGGCGCCCGTCGACATCCCGCGGCATGTCCAGCGCTTCGACCATCGGGTGCTCGCCGAGGGCGACCAGCAGCGCCAGCAAATCATCATCCTGTTCGATCAATGGGCTATCCGGCTGCTCCGCCAGCCAATGCACCTCGCCTACCAGCAACTGATCCTTCTGCACGTCGGTCTGGCTCAGCTCGAAGCGACGCACCCCCTCCACACGAATGCCCAGCAAGCCATTGTCCTGCTGGACGAAGTCGCGGATCACCGCTTCGCAGCCGATCGAAGCCACAACCGGCGGCGCCTTGCCGACCTGCTCGCCTTCGACGATGCACACCACGCCAAAGCCGGTACCCTGCTTCATGCAGCGGCCAATCATGTCCAGGTAGCGCGCCTCGAAGATCTGCAAATCCAGCAGGCAACCGGGAAACAACACGGTATTGAGCGGAAACAGCGGTAGCGTCATCACAACTCCTCAAGCCACCAGGCTGACCGCCAACGGCAGGAACACCGCCGTGGCCACCCCCATCAGGCTCATCGCCAGCGCGGCAAAGGCGCCGCATTCGTCACTTTCCTGCAAGGCCACCGATGTGCCCACGGCATGTGCCGTTACCCCCAGCGACATACCACGCGCCTCTGGGCTGTGCACACCCAACCGGGTCAGCAGCGCCGGGCCGAAGATCGCCCCGATCACACCGGTAATCAATACGAACACGGCCGCCAACGCTGCCACACCCCCAATCTGCTCGGCCACCAGCATGGCGATCGGTGACGTGACAGATTTTGGCGCCATGGTCATCAGGATCATATGTTCGGCACCAAACCACCAGCCCAGCAGCAGGCAGCAGACCGTGGCGAACAGGCCTCCGATTACCAGCGTAGTAAATGTCGGCCAGAACAGTTGACGGATGCGCCTCAGGTTAAGGTAGAGCGGCACCGCCAGGGCAACGGTAGCGGGCCCGAGGAGGATGTTCATGATCTCGGTGCTCTTGCGGTATTCGGCGTAGCTGATGCCGCAGGTCAGCAGTACGCCGATCACCAGCAGCATCGACACCAGTACCGGTTGCAGGAAGATCCAACGGGTCTTTTCATAGGCTGCCAGCACGATCTGGTAGGCGCCCAGGGTAATGCCGATACCGAACAGGGGATGGTGAATCACTGCGTCGAGCGCGCCTTGCCAGTCAAGGATCATGGCTGCTCCTCACGTTTGCCGTGCTGGCGATCGATAAGCTTCTGCATCAGCAGACCGACGAACACCAGCGTCACCAGGCAGGAAATCAACAAGGCACCGGCGATCGCCCAGAAGTCTGCAGCAATGTCCTTGGCGTAGACCATCACCCCCACCGCCGGTGGTACCAGCAGCAGTGGCAGATAACGCAGCAGGCTACCGGCGGCCTCGTTCAGGGGCTTGCCGACCTCGCCACGGGCCATGAGGAAGAACAGGAGCAGCAACAGGCCGATGATCGGGCCCGGCAGAATCGGCACGCACAAGTGATTGAGCGCCGTACCCAGCAGTTGAAACAGCACCAGCCAGGTCAAACCACGCAACAGCATAAGGATCTCCTTCAGGCATGCCGGCCATTATAAGCACGCGCTACCTATAAGCCGATATTCGCCGAAAAGCGGGCATCTTGACTGAAACGGTTCGCCGTGCTGATCTTGCACTTTCGTACCAAATGACAACCTGGAGAGTCGCGATGCCCTATGTACCGGTAAACGAGCTTACGAAGTACGTTGGAAAGGAGCTGGGACGTTCCGACTGGCTGAAGATCGACCAGCAGCGCATCAACCTGTTCGCCGAAGCCACTGGCGATTTCCAGTTCATCCATGTCGACCCGGAAAAGGCGGCGAAAACCCCGTTCGGCACCACCATCGCCCACGGCTTCCTGACCTTGTCACTGATCCCCAAGCTGATGGAGGACATCCTGGTGATGCCCGAGGGGTTGAAGATGGTGGTCAATTACGGGCTGGATAGCGTGCGTTTCATTCAGCCGGTGAAAGTCGACAGCAAGGTACGGTTGAAGGTGGACCTGGGCGAGGTAATCGAGAAGAAACCGGGACAGTGGCTGCTCAAAGCCACAGTTACCCTGGAGATCGAAGGCGAAGCGAAGCCCGCCTACATCGCCGAACCCCTCTCGCTCTGCTTCGTCTGACCTGGCCTCTTCGCAGGCAGGCCCGCCCCCACAAATCACCACAGGGCTCGAGCCTTGTGCGGTACCTGTGGGAGCGGACTTGCCCGCGAAGAATCCACCCTTGATTTCAGCCAGATCACGGATACCTGCGCCCCGTATTCTGCGGCATACTCGGCAGATCTTTTGCCCGGATTACGCCATGCGTCCCCTGCTCCCCCTCGCGCTGACCCTGATGCTCGCTGCCTGTGGCGATGGTGAGTCGTTGTCCCCACCCGATGCGCGCCTGCCCGATGGCGGTCGCTACCGAGGGCAGGTGGTCGATGGCCTGCTGCAGGGCGAGGGGCGCATCGACTACCCCAACGGCAGCTGGTACGCCGGCAACTTCAAGGACGGCCAATGGCATGGCCTGGGCGAGTGGCACGGCAGCAATGGCGAAGTCTACCGTGGGCAGTTCGACAAGGGGCTGTTCCACGGCCTGGGCGACCTGACCACCCCGGGCAGCCACTATGCGGGCACCTTCAGCCACGGCCGGCGTGATGGCGAAGGTAGCCTCAAGCAGGCTGACCAGAGTTACCGAGGCCAGTTCAAGGACGACCAGTACGAAGGCGCAGGCGAACTGGAACTGGCCGATGGCAGCCGCTACCAAGGCCTGTTCGCCAAGGGCAAGCCCAATGGCGCGGGCGTGCGCAGCGATGCCAGCGGCAACCAGTTCAGTGGCCGCTTCGTCGATGGCCAACTGCAAGGCAGCGGCACCTATGACAGCACCGATGGCGAGCAATACATCGGTGAGTTCAAGGACAACCGCCTGGAAGGCCGCGGTCGCTACGAGAATGCCGACGGCGACGTATGGATCGGCGACTTCAAGGACGGCTCGCTGATCGGCGAAGGCGAACTGCTCGGCAGCGACGGCAGCCATTACAAAGGCACTTTCCTTGACTGGCGCCTGTCTGGCCAAGGCAGCCTGCAGTTGCCTGATGGCAGCCAATACGTCGGTGGTTTTGACAACGATGCCTACCAGGGGCATGGCAAGCTGACCCTGGCCAGCGGCCAGGTAGAAAGCGGTTTCTGGGTCAATGGCGTACGCGTCCGAGACCAGAAAGGCAAGCTGCTGCCCGACCCACTGGACCTGGCCCTGCTCAATCAGGGCCGCCTGCTTGACGAAGCCTTGGCCCGGGTACCGCGCTCGGCCCCCCCCATCCAGCTGTACAGCCTGGTCCTGGCCGGCGATGGCCAGCAAAGCGTGTTCCTGCGCGAGGCCGACTATGTCAGCAACATGCTCAAGGTACGTTTTGGTGCCCGCGGCCAAGTCACCCTGGTCAACCACCGTGACCAGATGACTACCCGCCCCATGGCTACCCGCGAGAACCTGACCCGCGCCGCCCGCACCCTGGCCGAACGCAGCGGCCCGGAAGACCTGATCTTCATCTACCTGACCAGCCACGGCAGCCAGGACCACCAGTTGGTGCTCGACCAGCCGCGGCTGCAGCTCGCTGACTTGTCCTCCGACGAACTGGCCAGCGCCTTGGCCCCACTCAAGGACCGCGACAAGGTCATTGTCATCTCTGCCTGCTATTCAGGTGGCTACATCGCCCCGCTCAAAGATGAGCGCACAGTGATCATGACTGCGGCGCGTGCCGACCGGGTATCGTTCGGCTGCTCGGAAGAGGCCGACTTCACCTACTTCGGCGATGCCTTGTTTGCCGAAGCCCTGAACCAGACCGATGACCTGAAACAAGCGTTCGAACTAGCCCGCACCAGTGTTGCCGAAAGAGAACGAAGGGAAGGTTTCGAAGCCTCCGAACCACAAATCTGGGCACCGCCCGCAGTACTGGCACACTGGAAGCAACTGCGTAAGCACCAGGCCGAAGAAGCCTTACGTAATGCGGCACAGGCCAAGGCGGAAGAACAGGCAAAAACGCCTGCCAGCCACTAAGCTTGTGTGTAACAAGGGAGAGACATCATGTACTTGACGCCTCAGCATGTCCTGCTTGCCGGAGCCACCGGCCTTACTGGTGAGCACCTGCTCGACCGCCTGCTCAACGAACCCACCATCAGTCGCGTACTGGCACCGACTCGCCGGCCATTGGCCGGGCATCCCCACCTGGAAAACCCGGTGGGCGACCCGGCAGTATTTCTCCCGCAACTGGCCGGTCGCGTCGATATTGCCTACTGCTGCCTGGGTACCACCCTCAAGCAGGCGGGCTCTGAGCAAGCGTTTCGCGCCGTCGATCTGGACATGGTCGTGGCATTCAGCAAGCGCGCCCGGGAAATGGGGGCGCGGCACCTGCTAGTGGTCAGCGCCATAGGTGCCGACCCCAAGTCACCGATCTTCTACAACCGGGTCAAGGGTGAGATGGAAGAAGCACTCAAGGCCCAGGACTGGCCGCAACTGACCATCGTGCGGCCATCGCTGCTGCTGGGTGAACGGCTGCAACCACGGCTGGGCGAGAAGCTCGCATCACCGTTTGCCAAGTTGATGCCGGGTAAGTACCGGGGTATCGAGGCCTGCACCCTGGCACGGGCGTTGTGGCGCCTGGCGCTGGAAGAAGAGGACGGAATACGGGTGATCGAGTCCGACGAGTTGCGCAAACTCGGCAAAAAATAGCCCCTACAGGCCACCCGTAGCCTGAAAACCTATTCCTGCCGCAGTCAGCAATGACAACGGCAGGAACAGTGTATCCAGCAGCATGCTGCCCGGCAGGTCCAGGTGTGGATACGCCGGCGCCTCAGCCCCGAAGCGATCCTTGGGGCAGCACCCGCCATTGATCACATACATATCCAGCCGGGTCCCGGCATACACCACCGGCGCACCTGGCTTGTTGGCATCCAGCGTGCGCACCGTGGCGCAGCCGCCGAGCAGGCCTGCAGCCAGCAAGCAGGCTAGCAAACGCCTCAATCATCAACCCCGAAATGATGTTCGCCCCAGCGCGGCAGCATGTCCTGCGGAATGTTCAGCAGGTTGAGAATGCGCGCCACGACAAAGTCGACAAGGTCGTCGATGGTCTGCGGCTGGTGGTAGAAGCCGGGCGCCGCTGGCAGGATCACCGCGCCCATCTGCGACAGCTTGAGCATGTTTTCCAGGTGAATGGTCGAGAACGGCGCCTCGCGCGGCACCAGGATCAGCTGCCGACGCTCCTTGAGGGTGACGTCGGCGGCACGCTCGATCAAGTTGTTGCAGGCACCAGTGGCGATTGCCGACAAGGTACCGGTAGAGCACGGCACCACCACCATCGCGGCTGGCGCACCGGAGCCCGAAGCCACCGGCGACATCCAGTCTTCCTTGCCGTAAACACGAATCTGCCCGTCGGCAGCACCGGTATATTCGGTAAGAAATGCCTGCATGGCCTGCGGCTTGGCCGGCAGGACCACATCGGTCTCGGTGGCCATTACCAGTTGCGCGGCCTTGGAGATGAGGAAATGCACCTCACGGTCCTCGCGCACCAGGCAATCGAGCAGGCGCAGGCCATACTGCGCCCCGGAGGCACCCGTCATGGCCAGGGTGATACGCTCCGGCCCGCTCACTTCAAGGCCTCAGCCAGCTTGCCGTGCAGGCCGCCGAAGCCGCCGTTGCTCATGATCACCACATGCGTACCTGGGCGCGCCTGGCCTTTGACCCGCTCGATGATCGCGTCAAGGCTATCGGCAACCACGCTTGGTACCTTGCATTGCGCCGCAGTGGCAGCCAGGTCCCAGCCCAGGTTGGCGGGCGCATACCAGATCACCTGGTCAGCGTCGTTGACGCTTTCCGGCAGGCCGTCACGATGGGCACCAAGCTTCATGGAGTTGGAGCGCGGTTCGACGATGGCGATGACCGGTGCTTCGCCAACGCGCTTGCGCAAGCCGTCGAGGGTGGTGGCGATGGCGGTCGGGTGGTGGGCGAAATCGTCGTAGATGGTCACGCCCTGAACTTCAGCGACCTTCTCCATACGCCGCTTGACGCTCTTGAACGCGCTCAGGCCTTCGATGCCCATGGCCGGCACCACACCCACATGACGGGCAGCGGCCAGGGTGGCGAGGGCGTTGGCGACGTTGTGCTGGCCAGTCAGGGCCCAGTCCACCACACCCTGCACTTCGCCGTCGAACAACACCTCGAAACGCGAGCCGTCGGCGCTGAGCAGGCGTGCTTGCCACTGGCCACCTTCACCGGTGGTCTGCACCGGGGTCCAGCAGCCCATGCCGATAACGCGCTCCAGCGCCTGCTCGGAGGTCGGGTGAATGACCAGGCCTTCACTCGGAATGGTCCGCACCAGATGGTGGAACTGCCGCTCGATGGCTGCCAGATCAGGGAAGATATCCGCGTGATCGAACTCAAGGTTGTTGAGGATCGCGGTGCGTGGATGGTAATGCACGAACTTTGAGCGCTTGTCGAAGAAGGCGCTGTCGTATTCGTCGGCCTCGACCACGAAGAACGGTGTGCCACCCAGGCGGGCCGATACCGAGAAGTTCTGCGGCACGCCGCCGATCAGGAAGCCCGGGCTCATGCCGGCATGCTCAAGCACCCAGGCCAGCATGCTGCTGGTGGTGGTCTTGCCGTGGGTACCCGCGACTGCCAGCACCCAGCGGCCCTGCAGCACATGGTCGGCCAGCCACTGCGGGCCGGACACATAAGGCAGCCCCTTGTTCAGCACATACTCCACCGCCGGGTTGCCCCGCGACATGGCATTGCCGATGACCACCAGATCAGGTGCAGGGTCCAGCTGAGCGGGGTCGTAGCCCTGGGTCAGCTCGATACCCTGGGCTTCGAGCTGGGTGCTCATGGGTGGATAGACGTTGGCGTCGGAGCCGGTGACACGGTGGCCGAGCTCTTTGGCCAGCACCGCCAGCGACCCCATGAAAGTGCCGCAAATACCGAGAATATGAATATGCATGGTCGACCTCGCAAAACTTCGAGGCAGGGTAGCCCAGGGCGCGGGAAATCGCACCCGGAGTTTTGCTCAGGCGCCCCTGGCAATGCCGTGTTTGCGCAGTTTTCGATACAAGGTATTGCGGCTGATGCCCAGGTGCTCGGCGACCCGGGTCAAGTGCCAGTGTTTTGCCTCCAGCACCTCCATCAGCGCTTGATGCTCAGCGTGCAAGAGCGGCCTTTTGTCGCGAAAGGGCTGCGCAGCAGCCCCGGCGGACTGCGCATCACCGGTGAGATCCTGGGGCCGCTGCGCGCCCCTTTCGCGACACAAGGCCGCTCCTACAGGGCCCGCGTCACTTCTAAAGATTGCAGGAAGGTCCGAGATTTCGATATGCGTGCCTTCGCACAGGGCAACCAGGGTCCGCAACACATTGCGCATCTGCCGCACGTTTCCTGGCCAGGCAAAATCCAGCAGCGCCCGGCGCGCCTCAGGCGCCAGATGTACAACCTGCCCCTGCGCTTCCTGACGTAACAGGAGGTCCAGCAATGCCTCTTTGTCAGTACGCTCACGCACCGCTGGCAGTGCCACTTCAAGCCCGTTCAGCCGGTAATAGAGATCCTCGCGGAAACTGCCCTGCTCCACCCGCTCCAGCAAGTCGCGGTGCGTGGCGCTGACGATACGCACATCTACCGCCTGCGGCTCACCGCCAATCGGCACCACCTGGCGCTCTTCCAGCACCCGCAGCAGGCGGGTCTGCAAAGCCAGTGGCATGTCGCCGATCTCGTCCAGCAACAACGTACCGCCATCGGCCTGCAACAACTTGCCGCGCATGCCTTCCTTCCGCGCCCCGGTGAAGCTGCCACCGCGATAACCGAACAGCTCGCTCTCGATCAGGCTCTCGGGGATCGACGCACAGTTCACTGCCACGAATGGCTTGCCACGGCGCTGGCTGGCCTGATGCACGGCCTGGGCGAAGGCCTCTTTGCCGCAACCGGTCTCGCCGCACAGCAGCAGCGGCACATCGCGCTCGAACACGCGTACGGCACGCTGGAAATCGTGTTGCAAGGCCGGGTCCAGCAAGCAGATGCCTGGCTCTGAAGCGGGCTTGGCCTGGGGCAGGCTGACCGGCACCGTCCAAAGCGGCGCTCGCGCCTGCCCGCGCAAGCTGGCGAACACCTGCCGGCCATCGCGGGTGCGCAACGGCCAGACCGTACTGCCACCCGGCGTGGCACGGCTGAACAGCTCGTCATGGCTGCATGCGAAGAACATCTCCAGCGGTTTGCCCAATACGCCGCCGCGAATGGTGCTCAACAGGTTCAGGGCACTCTGGTTGGCAGCGCAGATGCGGCCATCGCCGTCGAACGCCAGCAACCCTTCGCTGAACTGGCCGACCGACTCGGCCTGCACGTGCAAGCGCAGCAACCATTGCTGCTCGAAATGACGCAGGAAATAACAGCTCTCGATCATCTTCGCCGAGAGGTTGACCAGCGCCATGGTGTGGAACTGGCTCTGGCGCGACACGTCAGGCCGCGCCGAGGACACATCGAGCACCGCCAGCAACTCGCCGTGCGGGTCGAACACCGGGCTCGCCGAACAGGTCAGGCCGGTATGGCGGCCACGAAAGTGCTCGTTCTGGTGAATGGTCAGGGCCTGGCGCTCGACCAGGCAGGTACCGATGCCATTGGTGCCTTCGCGGGCTTCACTCCAGTCCGCGCCCAGCCATAGCCCGGCACGCTCGAAGTTGCGCCGCTCACCGGGTGCGGTGACACAGTTGAGGATCACCCCGCGGGCATCGGTCAGCAGCACCGCATGGCCCGTACCGGACAGCTGCTGGTGCAAGCTGTTCATCTCGTTGTCGGCAATCCTCAGCACCTGGCGCAGGCGCTCGCGACTCTCCAGCAGGCGACCATGCTCGAGCACCACGGGTGCCTCGATCACCGACGGGTCAAGGTGGTAATCATCCAGACAGCGCAGCCAGGAACGGGCGATCGAAGGGTCGCTGACACCTTCGCCACGGGCAACCGTGTGAACTTGCTGGGCATGGCGAGTGAAAAGATTGCTCTGCATTAGTTGTTGTTCTCCGCAGATAGAGATATCAGCCAGCATCCTCCGCGGCGACCGCCCGGTCAAGCGCGTACCGCAAACGGTACAAAGTGTCACCCAGCCCGTGCCAGCGCTGGCACACAAGCCCATCAAAAAGTACCGCCCACGTGCCTCAAGCCATTGATTTGGCTAGGGCTCGCCACGCTGGCCCAACCTTTGCTCTACGCTTCTCAACTCCCTAACAAACACAATAGCCAGGAGACACACCATGCGTTACGCACATCCCGGTACCGACGGCTCCAAGGTTGCCTTCAAGAGCCGCTACGGCAACTACATCGGTGGTGAGTTCGTAGCTCCGGTCAAAGGGCAATATTTCGAAAATACCTCCCCGGTGAACGGCAAGTTGATTGCCGAATTCCCCCGTTCCACTGCCGAAGACATCGACAAAGCGCTCGACGCCGCCCATGCCGCCGCCGACGCTTGGGGCCGCACCTCGGTACAGGACCGCTCCAACGTCCTGCTGAAGATCGCCGACCGTATCGAACAGAACCTGGAAATCCTGGCCATCACCGAAACCTGGGACAACGGCAAGCCGATCCGCGAGACCCTCAACGCCGACATCCCGCTGGCCGTCGACCACTTCCGCTATTTCGCAGGCTGCATTCGCGCCCAGGAAGGCGGCGCCGCCGAAATCAACGAAAACACCGTGGCCTACCACATTCACGAACCGCTGGGCGTGGTCGGGCAGATCATCCCGTGGAACTTCCCGATCCTGATGGCCGCCTGGAAACTCGCCCCGGCCCTGGCCGCCGGTAACTGCGTGGTGCTCAAGCCGGCCGAACAGACACCGCTGGGCATCACCGTGCTGGTCGAGCTGATTGGCGACCTGCTGCCCAAAGGCGTGCTCAACGTGGTGCAGGGCTACGGCCGCGAAGCCGGTGAAGCGCTGGCCACCAGCAAGCGCATCGCCAAGATCGCCTTCACAGGCTCTACCCCGGTCGGCTCGCACATCATGAAATGCGCTGCCGAGAACATCATCCCGTCCACCGTCGAGCTGGGGGGCAAGTCGCCGAACGTGTACTTCGAAGACATCATGCAGGCTGAGCCGAGCTTCATCGACAAAGCCGCCGAAGGCATGGTGCTGGCGTTCTTCAACCAAGGCGAGGTGTGCACTTGCCCATCGCGCGCACTGGTGCAGGAGTCGATCTACCCGCAGTTCATGGAAGTGGTGATGAAGAAGGTCCTGCAGATCAAGCGCGGCGACCCACTCGACACCGACACCATGGTCGGTGCCCAGGCCTCGCAGCAGCAGTTCGAGAAAATCCTCTCGTACTTGCAGATCGCCCAGGACGAAGGCGCCGAGCTGCTGACCGGCGGCAAGGTGGAAAAACTCGAAGGCTCGCTGGCCACCGGTTACTACATCCAGCCGACCTTGCTCAAAGGCAACAACCGCATGCGTGTGTTCCAGGAAGAAATCTTCGGCCCGGTGGTCAGCGTCACCACCTTCAAGGACGAAGCCGAAGCCCTGGCCATTGCCAACGACACCGAGTTCGGCCTCGGTGCCGGCGTGTGGACCCGCGACATCAACCGCGCCTACCGCATAGGCCGCGGTATCAAGGCTGGCCGCGTGTGGACCAACTGCTACCACCTGTACCCGGCGCATGCTGCGTTCGGTGGCTACAAGAAGTCCGGTGTCGGCCGTGAAACCCACAAGATGATGCTCGACCACTACCAGCAGACCAAGAACCTGCTGGTGAGCTACGACATCAACCCGCTGGGCTTCTTCTAAACCGCGTCGCCTGCTTCGCGGGTGAACCCGCTCCCACAGGGAATCGCAACACTCCTGTGGGAGCGGGTTTACCCGCGAAGAGGCCTGGCCTGCAAACACAAAATCCAGAGCGGCAACCGTGTACCAACCGCTCTGGCTCGCTTCCTGCAGTACCCATCACCATCGGCTCGGACCCCTTCCGGCCACCCAGAAAAAAAACAGGTGAAACTATGCCAAGCGATCATTCCGCCGGCGTGCCGGCAGGGTCTTCCGTCGACTTCGAAAAAGTCGGATCGGACTATTTCCAGCAACGTGAACTGAAAAAAGGCGCCGCCGGCTGGGTACTGCTGGTGGGGCTTGGTGTGGCCTATGTGATTTCCGGTGACTATGCCGGCTGGAACTTCGGCCTGGCCCAGGGTGGCTGGGGCGGCATGTTCCTCGCTACCCTGCTGATGGCCACCATGTACCTGTGCATGTGCTTCTCGCTGGCCGAGCTTTCCTCGATGATCCCTACCGCAGGCGGCGGCTATGGCTTTGCCCGCAGTGCCTTCGGCCCGTGGGGCGGCTTTTTGACCGGCACGGCGATCCTCATCGAGTACGCCATCGCCCCTGCCGCCATCGCCACGTTCATTGGCGCCTACTGCCAGTCACTGTTCGGCATCGGCGGCTGGATGATCTACCTGGCGTTCTATGTGGTCTTCATCGGCATTCACATCTTCGGCGTGGGTGAAGCGCTGAAGCTGATGTTCATCATCACCGCCATCGCGGCCATTGCCCTGGCCGTATTCCTGGTGGCCATGGTGCCCCATTTTGATGCAGCCAACCTGTTCGACATCGCTCAAACGGACGCCGCAGGGGCCAGCAGCTTCCTGCCGTTCGGCTATGTCGGTGTGTGGGCAGCGATCCCCTATGCCATCTGGTTCTTCCTCGCCGTCGAAGGCGTGCCACTGGCCGCCGAAGAAACCAAGAACCCCAAGCGTGACCTGCCGCGCGGCCTGATCGGCGCGATGCTGGTACTGCTGGCCTTCGCCCTGCTGATCCTGGTGGTCGGCCCTGGCGGTGCCGGCTCCGAAGCCCTGAAGGCCTCCGGCAACCCGCTGGTCGAGGCGCTGGCCAAAGCCTACGGTGGCTCCACCTGGATGGGCAGCTTCGTCAACCTGGTGGGGCTTGCAGGCCTGATCGCCAGCTTCTTCTCGATCATCTACGCCTATTCCCGGCAGATCTTTGCCCTGTCCCGCGCCGGCTACCTGCCGCGCAAACTGTCGGAAACCAACAAAAGCAAGGCCCCGGTGATGGCGCTGGTGATCCCCGGCATCATTGGCTTCGCCCTGTCGCTGACCGGCCAGGGCGACCTGCTGATCCTGGTAGCGGTATTCGGTGCCACACTGTCCTATGTGCTGATGATGGCCGCGCACATCACCCTGCGCATCCGCCGGCCGAAAATGGAACGCCCCTATCGCACCCCGGGCGGCATCTTCACCTCGGGCCTGGCCCTGGTGCTGGCTTGCATCGCCGTGGTCGCAGGCTTCCTGGTCGACCCACGGGTAGTGATTGGCGCCGCGGTGATTTATGCGGTACTGATTGCCTACTTTGCGTTCTACAGCCGCCACCACTTGGTCGCGGGCACACCGGAAGAGGAATTCGCCGCGATCCAGAAGGCCGAAGAGGCCCTGCACTGATCGCCGCCACCTGCCGCGGGCCAGCCCGCGGCTCTGGAGATTCTGTATGGCAAGTTTCGTACACACGGTAGGCCACCTGGTCTACCGCTTCGACAGCCTCAAGGACGTGATGGCCAAGGCCAGCCCGGCGCGTTCCGGGGACTTCCTGGCCGGCGTCGCTGCCGCCAACGACGGTGAGCGCGCGGCCGCGCAGATGGCCTTGGCCAACATACCGCTGACGCACTTTCTGAATGAAGCACTGATCCCCTACGAACAGGACGAAATCACCCGGCTGATCGTCGACACCCACGACGCCAAGGCCTTCGCGCCAGTCAGCCACCTGACCGTTGGCGGCCTGCGCGACTGGCTGCTAAGCGAAGAGGCCAACGAACAAAGCCTGCGCGCCCTCGCGCCAGGGCTGACCCCGGAAATGGCCGCCGCAGTGTCGAAGATCATGCGCGTGCAGGACCTGGTACTGGTGGCGCAGAAGATCCGCGTGGTCACCCGGTTCCGTGGCACCATGGGCCTGCGCGGGCGCCTGTCGACCCGCCTGCAGCCCAACCACCCGACCGACGAACCGGCCGGTATTGCCGCCAGCATTCTCGACGGCCTGCTCTACGGCAACGGCGACGCCATGATCGGCATCAACCCGGCGACCGACAGCATCGCCTCGATCTGCGCCCTGCTGGAAATGCTCGACGCCATCATCCAGCGCTACGACATCCCCACCCAGGCCTGCGTGCTGACCCACGTCACCACCTCGATCGAAGCAATCAACCGCGGCGTGCCGCTGGACCTGGTATTCCAGTCGATTGCCGGCACCGAAGCAGCCAACGCCGGCTTCGGCATCAACCTGAACGTGCTGCAGGAAGGTTACGAGGCCGGCCTGTCGCTCAAGCGCGGCACCCTCGGGCAGAACCTGATGTACTTCGAGACCGGCCAAGGCAGCGCCCTGTCGGCCAACGCCCACCACGGTGTCGACCAGCAGACCTGCGAAACCCGCGCCTACGCCGTGGCCCGCCACTTCAAGCCGTTCCTGGTCAACACCGTGGTCGGCTTCATCGGCCCCGAGTACCTGTACAACGGCAAACAGATCATCCGCGCCGGCCTCGAAGACCACTTCTGCGGCAAGCTGCTGGGCGTGCCGATGGGCTGCGACATCTGCTACACCAACCACGCCGAAGCCGACCAGGACGACATGGATACCCTGCTGACCTTGCTGGGCGTGGCCGGGATCAATTTCATCATGGGTATTCCTGGCTCCGACGACATCATGCTCAACTACCAGACCACGTCGTTCCACGACGCGCTGTATGCGCGCCAGACCCTGGGCCTGAAGCCCGGGCCGGAATTCGAAGCCTGGCTGCAACGCACCGGCATCTTCACCCAGGCCGATGGCCGCGTGCGCTTTGGCGACAACCTGCCGCCGGCATTCCGCCAGGCATTGGCACAGCTGGCTTAAGAGGTGACCATGGCAGACCGTACCCCCACCCCGCCCTCTACCCAGGAAAACCCTTGGCTGGCCCTGCGCAACCTGACCCCGGCGCGCATCGCCTTGGGCCGTACCGGCATCAGCCTGCCCACCGGCGCACAACTGGACTTCCAGTTTGCCCACGCCCAGGCCCGTGACGCCGTGCACCTGGCCTTCGACCACGCCGCCCTGAGCGAACAGCTCAAGGCCCGTGGCCGCGACAGCCTGGTGCTGCACAGCGCCGCCAGCGACCGCCACCAATACCTGCAACGCCCCGACCTCGGCCGGCGGCTCAACGATGACTCGGCCGAACGCTTGCGCCAGCACGCCCAGGCCAACCCCGACGGGGTCGACCTGGCTATCGTGGTCGCCGACGGCCTCTCGGCCCTGGCCGTGCACCGCCATACCTTGCCGTTCCTGGCCCGCTTCGAGGAGCAGGCCGCCGCCGATGGCTGGACCAGCGCCCCGGTGGTGCTGGTAGAGCAAGGCCGGGTTGCGGTGGCGGACGAAGTTGGCCAGTTGCTCGGTGCACGCATGACCGTAATGCTGATTGGTGAACGCCCGGGGCTGAGCTCGCCAGACAGCCTAGGCCTGTATTTCACCTACGCACCCAAGGTCGGCCTGACCGATGCCTATCGCAACTGCATCTCCAACATCCGCCTTGAAGGCCTGAGCTACGGCATGGCCGCCCATCGCCTGCTATACCTGATGCGCGAAGCCTGCAGGCGGCAGCTTTCCGGTGTGAACCTGAAGGACGAAGCCGAGGTCCATAGCATCGACAGCGAACATGCCCCCACCCAGCGAGGCAACTTCCTGCTCGGCGAAGGTTAAAGAACATGTCACGGAAGGCGGATTGCACTGATGGCCAGCATTGGGGCAGCATGCCCATGAACGCTGCAGGCATTTCGCTGTTTCCCCAAATGGACTCTGAGGGCCGCACATGCGCATCATCAAGGCAACCCTGGAACACCTCGACCTGCTCACCCCGCTGTTCGTCAGATACCGCGAGTTCTATGGGCAGCTCCCTTATCCCGACAGCTCGCGCAAATTCCTGCAAAAACGCCTGATGCGCGGTGAATCGGTCATTTACCTGGCTTTGCCAGTCGACGATGACAGCAAACTGCTCGGCTTCTGCCAGCTTTATCCAAGCTATTCGTCGCTGTCGCTGAAGCGGGTGTGGATTCTCAATGACATCTTCGTGGCCGAAGATTCACGGCGCATGCTGGTAGCCGACCACCTGATGCGTGAGGCCAAGAAGATGGCCAAGGAAACCAACGCGGTACGGATGCGGGTTTCGACCAGCGCCAATAACGAGGCGGCGCGCAAGACCTATGAGTCGATCGGCTTTCGCAAGGACACCGAGTTCGAGAACTACATCCTGCCGATCAGCCAGGACTGAACCGCACCACGATCGTTGTAGGAGCGGCCTCGTGTCGCGAAAGGGCCGCAGAGCGGCCCCGGCAAGGGCGCGCCTACAAAGATCGCGTACACCTGCAAGTACCAGTAACCCCCCGCTACAAACTCCCCGGGCAGGTTTCCTACTTAGCCGTATAATGCATCGACCTGCCATGTGTGAAAATTTACCCGTCCACAGGCATTGATGCCGACACCCAGGGCATTGTCCGTCATTGCGTGCCCGTAAAGCGGGTCAAGAACACAGGTGCTGTACATGGAATTCAACCCGCTGGACCTTATCCTTCATCTCGATGCCTACCTCGATTTGCTGGTCACCAATTACGGCCCCTGGATCTACGCGATCCTGTTCGCTGTCATCTTCTGCGAAACCGGCCTGGTGGTGATGCCGTTCCTGCCGGGCGACTCGCTGCTGTTCATCGCCGGCGCCGTGGCCGCAGGGGGTGGCATGGACCCGGTCCTGCTGGCGGGCCTGCTGATGGCAGCGGCCATCCTGGGCGACAGTACCAACTACATCATCGGTCGCACGACAGGCGAAAAACTGTTCAGCAACCCCAATTCGAAGATATTCCGCCGCGACTACCTGCAGCGCACTCACGACTTCTATGAACGCCACGGTGGCAAGACCGTGACCATGGCGCGGTTCCTGCCAATCCTGCGCACCTTCGCGCCGTTCGTCGCCGGCATTGCGCACATGCATTACCCGCGGTTCCTCGGTTTCAGTGTGGCGGGTTCGTTGCTGTGGGTCGGCGGCCTGGTTACCCTGGGCTACTTCTTCGGTAACGTGCCATTCATCAAGCAGCACCTCTCGCTCATGGTGGTCGGCATCATCGTGCTTTCGCTGGTACCGATGATCCTCGGCCTGCTGCGTGGCCGCCTGGGCCGCACCGCCAAGGCCCACTGACAGCAGACATGTGGTCCTTCAGCGCCTGGCGGCGCAAGCGCACCCTGGCGCGCTACCCGATCGACGCACGGCAATGGCAGGTGATCCGCGATCGCCTGCCAATGCTCGATGGCATCAGCGATGCAGAAGACCAGTGGCTGCGCGAAGCCTGCATCCTGTTCCTGCTCGACAAGCACCTGACCCCTCTCCCTGGGGTCGAACTTGACGATGAGCAGCGCCTGTTTCTGGCCGCTCAGGCGCAGTTGCCGCTGCTGCACCTGGGCGAATTGAACTGGTACCAGGGTTTCCACGAGATCATCCTCTACCCCGACGACTTCAAGAGCCCGCAGCGCCACCGCGATGCCAGCGGCGTGGAGCACGTATGGGATGCCGAGCACAGCGGCGAAGCCTGGCAGCAGGGGCCGGTCATCCTGGCCTGGGCCGGTGTGCTGGCCAGTGGCAGCTGGGAAGCCTACAACCTGGTGATCCACGAACTGGCGCATAAACTCGACATGCTCAATGGCGATGCCAACGGCCTGCCGCCGCTGCACCCGGGCATGCACGTGGAAGACTGGGCCGCGGCCATGCAGCAGGCCTATGACGACCTCAATCGCCAGCTCGACGCCGACCCCGACGCACAAACCGCCATCGACCCCTACGCAGCGGAAAACCCGGCGGAATTCTTCGCCGTCACCAGCGAATACTTCTTCAGCGCCCCCGACCTGCTGCACCAGGCTTATCCACAGGTGTACCGGCAGCTGTCGCTGTTCTATCGCCAGGATCCGCTGGCACGCCTCGCGCAGCTGCAAGCCGAGCACCCGGAGTACCGCGAAAGCCACGCCTGAGGCGGCCGCTCATCTTGCCCGCACATCAGGCCAGACGTGGCATGGCCTGGCGGAATGTGCCTATAATCGCCGCCACTTTTTGAGCAATCACGGGGGCACTGCCCAATGAGCTACAGCAAGATTCCGGCTGGCAAAGACCTGCCGAACGACATCTACGTCGCTATCGAGATCCCGGCCAACCACGCGCCGATCAAATACGAAATCGACAAGGACAGCGACACCCTGTTCGTTGACCGTTTCATGGCCACCCCGATGTTCTACCCGGCCAACTACGGTTTCATTCCGAATACCCTGGCTGACGACGGTGATCCGCTGGACGTGCTGGTCGTGACCCCATACCCGGTAGCCCCAGGCTCGGTCATTCGTGCCCGTCCGGTCGGCGTGCTGAACATGACCGACGACGGCGGCGGCGACGCCAAGGTCATCGCCGTTCCTCACGACAAGCTGAGCCAGCTGTACGTCGACGTGAAGGAATACACCGACCTGCCAGCCCTGCTGATCCAGCAGATCGAGCACTTCTTCGCGAACTACAAGGATCTCGAGAAGGGCAAGTGGGTCAAGATCGAAGGCTGGGAAGGCGCCGACGCCGCCCGCGCTGCGATCACCAAATCGGTCGCTGCCTACAAAGGCTGATACCGCTTTGCAGAAAAAGCCCCGCCTCGGCGGGGCTTTTTTATGGGTGACGCATATGCAGGTAAAAAGCCCTACGCCGCCCTACAGCATCGCCCTACATCCAAGCCATTTTCACACCATTCAGATCAACATCTCGTTCATTTCGCTATTAGCATCCGGCCGCTACACTCGGCCTCATGAACAGATCCGGTGACCGACTCAAGGCACTCCTCAGGGAATGTGGCCTGACCCCCGCAGACTTCGCTGCCCAGCGCCGCGTCACGTCGCAGCACATCAACAACTGGTTCACTCGTGGCATCCCCATTGCCCGCCTCGATGAATTGGCCGAGTTGTTCTGCGTGCGCCGCCGCTGGCTGCAAACCGGCGAAGGCCCCAAGCACCCGCATTCGTTTCTACGCATGTACGCACCCCAGTCGACGCCGGTAGAAACATCCGGGTTACCCTCGATATCGCATCCTCCCCAGGTGCAAGTCCCCTTCAACGAACTGCGCAATGGCCAGCTCATGGCAGTGGAGCATCATTGCCTGGCAATGCCGGCATCTGCGCTGGAGGCATTGGCCGTGCCCGTGGAAAAAGCCATCTGCATGACCATGCCTGCCGCCAACATGGCGCCGTGGATACCGCGCGATGCCATCCTGGCGATCGACCTCAGCTTCACCCGTGTGGTTGATGGCGAGATCTATGCGCTGTTGCACAACGGCAGGCTAAGGGTGAACAGCCTGAGCATTGGCCACCAGGGCGCCCTGTGCCTGCACAGCCACAACCGGCCTGAGGTGGTGGAACGCTACTCACCTTTGCAGTGCGATGTGCAGAATCTGGAAGTACTCGGTTGGGTGTTCCATTGGTCGCATTACCGCCAACGACGCCCCGACTGACACACTCTGTGCCATTTTTTGCTGGGCATACCGCGCCAGCCCTTGTATGCTACGCGGCACATTCAGCCCCGGCCGGCGCAAGCCGCGTTCCAGAGGGCTCGGCGACGTTCCACACGACCGTCTGCCATCTCTTTCAGGCCCTTGCTGGCCACACAGTTAAGGCGGCTGCGACTTACCATAAATTAGTCGGAACCGTCCCCGAGAAGCCGGCCACAAGCCGGCTTTTTAATGCCCATTTTTTGTAGGCCGATGGTTTGCAGCGCCTATCAGATCGAGCGCCGCCGCGCGGCGCATCGCGGATAAAATCCGCTCCTACATCTGTTGCAACGTGCCGAACCTGTTACGCCATGGTTGTCAGCCTTGGCGCATGACTTGAGCCCTACAAACAGGCTGACAACCATGGCCTGACAGGCATGGCCACGTTGCAACAAATGTAGGAGCGGATTTATCCGCGATGCGCCGCGCGGGCGGCGCTCGATCTGATAGGCGCTACAACTTCCCCGGCGTGCATGGGGTGGCCCTGATGCCCCCTCAAGCCAGGCCCATCAATGCCTCATGCCGAGTTCGGCATCATCCATCAGCGCCTTTGCCATCGCACTCAGGTAGTGCGAGGCCCAGATCATCATTGGTTTCTCGTCCATCAGGCCGAGGATGGTCAGCTCCCGCACATAGCCCATCAGTTCCGAGGCCTGTTCGCGGGCATCCTGGCAAGGCCAGCTTCCACAAGAAGACAGTTGCTCCCACAGGGAATCGCCACAGGGCTGTAAGCTTGCGCTGTACCTGTGGGAGCGGGTTCACCCGCGAAAGGGCCAGACCTGGCAGTGCATCACTCAAGCCTTAATGCAGAGTCCGAGGACTTGCAGTCATCTGCACCTGGATAAGCGCTGATTCGAGCAAAGCCCGCAGCGCCTCCAGCTCATGCATCGAGGTCATCATCAGGATCGATGCCGGCAACTTGGGCTGGAGCTGCAACGCCTGATGTACCACAGTCGTCGCGCACAGCGCGTAGTCGGTGGCCTGGATCAGGGTGTCTTCAAGGGAATGAATATCGTGGGGTGGATCGGGGACAATCTTAAGCATGGTGTAACCTCGTCTGTATCCGAAGGGACCACCACGTCATCACTTGCATTTGATGGGTGGCGGCTACGCACGGGTCTGCAAGACCGGACAGACGAGAACCGGCAGATCCGAAGATCTCCCGCACGCAGCCACCATCGACCGAATTTGCTGGCAAACAGCAACTCGGAAAGCGGTACTGATGTCTGTACGGGCTTGCAGGCCCGGTCGCTGATTTGGCAACGACCGGGCCACACTATTCCGCCGAGAACACCACCGCAATGGCCCAAGGGCGCTAGGAAGCTAATTCAGAAATGGACTACAAACAACGGGAATTTTCTGAACTTAGAAGTCATACCGCGCCCCGACCATCATGCTTCGCGATGGCCCATAGAAGTTGAATGTCGAGGTCGACCCGACCCGCGACAGGTAATCGCGGTCGAACAGGTTGTTGACGTTGAACGTCGCCGTCAGCTTCGAGGTCACCGGGTACGACAGCATCGCGTCCACGGTGGCATAGCCCGGCGCATCGATACGCACCCCGCCGTTTTCGGAGTAGAAGTTGCTCATCGCCGACACACCGCCACCAATGGCCAACCCGGTCAGCGGGCCTTGGCTGATGGTGTACTTGCTCCACAGCGACGCCTGATTGCGCGGCATGATGAAGAAGGTGGTCTCGGCATCACCCTCGACGGTTTCGGTTTCCATCCAGGTATACCCCGCCAGCAACTCCCAGTTCGGCGTCAGCTTGCCGCTGACTTCCACTTCGGCGCCCTTGACCCGGGTCTTGCCGGAGGCGACCGAGAAGCCGGTGTCCACGCCATCGGCATCGTATTCGGTGCTGGCGCGGTTCTTGTCGGTCAGGCGGAACACCGAGAAACGGGTGTTCAGATCGCCACCGAAGTAGCTGCTTTTCAGGCCGAATTCATATTGCTCACCCTGGCGCGGCTTGAGCACCCGGCCATTGCCGTCGGTGTCCGACTGCGGCTTGAACACCTGTGAATAACTGGCGTAAAGCGCGTGGTTTTCGGTCAGGTCGTAGACCAGGCCACCATAAGGCGTGAAGCGGCCATCGACGCGCTTGTTGTCGTCGACCGTCGAGCCACTGCTCAGGGTGGTGGTGTAGAAGTCACCGCGATACCAGCTGAAGCGGCCACCGGCAATCAGCGCCAGGCGCTCGACCGGGCGGAAGGTGACCTTGGAGTAAAGGCCGTATTCCTCTTCCTGCATGCCGGTCTCGGTGCTGTAGTTGGGTGACGGCTTGGCGAAACGCGTCGGCGTGTAGGTGTTGACGTTGATGCTGCCCAGGTTGGTGGTGCCGTTGAGGTACTCGGTGTCGTAGTTCTTGTAGTCGGTGCCGACCACGAATTCGCTGACCTGGCCGAAGGTTTCGAACGGCTGGCTGTAGCTGGCGTCCAGCGAGTAGGTGTCCTGGGTGAAGTCGCGGGCGCTGGCGCGCTCGGAGTTGGCCCCGGTATTGGCATTGGTCGCGGTGAAGGCATACAGGTAGTTGGTATCGCGGTGCGAACCGCGCGCGGCAACGCGGCCATAGCCACCGTTGTCGAAGCGGTGGGTCAGCTCGGCGACCAGGTCGGTGGTCTTGCCGTCGAAGTAGTTCCAGTCGGCGCCGAGGAAGCGCGAGTGGCTGAAGTCGGGCACCTCACCAGACAACGTGGCCGGGTAACCGTTGTGCGGGGTGATGTTCTTCACCTCGTGGATCAGGCCGAACGACAGCTGAGTGTCGTCGTCCAGGTCGATGTCCAGCGCGCCGTAGTAGCTATTGCTGGTGTTGGCGTTGTAGTCGACTTCGCCATTGGTGTCGTCGCGCGAGGTGATGAAACGCCCCCGCACCCGGCCAGCAGCATCCAGCGGCCCGCTCAGGTCGATTTCCTCGTGATTGGTGTCCCAGGTGCCATAGCTGCCTTCGACATGGCCCTGGAATTCGGCGGTCGGGCGTTTGCGCACCATGTTGACGATGCCGCCCAGCTCGCTGGTGCTGCTGAACAGGCCGGCCGGGCCGCGCATGATCTCGACCCGGTCGAAGGCGGCCAGCGACGGCACGGTGCCAAAGATACTGGCCATGGGTGCCGGCAGGCCGTCGATGTTGAACTCGCTGTACTCGTAGCCACGGGCGTAGATCGACGAACGACCGCTGTCGTTGGTCAGGGTACGCAGGCCTGCTGTGTACTTGGCCAGGTCGTCCAGATGCACGAACTGGCGGTCCTTGACGTAGTCCTGGGTATACACGGTGATCGATTGCGGAATGTCCTTGAGTGCCGCCGGGGTTTTGGTGCCCACAGTGGCGGCATCAACGCTGTAACCACCGGTCTGCTCCGAGGGGAGCATGTCGTAGAGGCGGTTACCTTCGATGGTCAAGGCCGGCAGGTCGAGCGATGTGTCGCCCGCAGCAGCCTGGTCTGCCACCGTCTCAGCCAGTGCCGACAACGAAAAAGGCGCCAGCAGCCCCAGCACCAGCCATCCCCGAAGCCGCCGCGGGCTCCCCACACCTTTGAAACCGCTCATGACACACCCTTCGTCCAAATGATATTTAATCGCAAACGAAACCAGTTGCTTTTTGCGAACGATACCGGACGAAAAACCGGGGTGCAGCAGGATTAACCTTCTTAACACATGCGGCCGACATGGGGCGATTGCCCTTCCCCCGTCCACAGTGGGATGATGGCTAACTGATACGAATTCTCATTAAAGACCACCGATGCCCACTTCACTCCTCCTCGCCGAAGATGATGCACGTCTGCGTGAGGACCTGCAGCGCCACTTTCTCAACCGCGGTTTTCTGGTCAACGCCTGCGCTACCGGCACCCAAGCGTTGAATGCCGTGCAGCACAGCCGTTTCGACCTGGTACTGCTGGACATCATGCTACCGGGCATCGACGGCCTGAGCCTGCTCGACGAACTGCGCCGCCAGCATGCCGTGCCCGTGATGTTGATGTCGGCGCTTGGCGCCGAGCAGGACCGTATCAGCGGCTTTACCCGGGGTGCGGACGATTACCTGCCCAAGCCGTTCAGCCTCGCGGAGCTGGACGCACGGGTGGATGCCTTGTTGCGACGCGTGGCCTTCGGCCGCAACCCGCTCCCGCACAGCGAGCCCGGCCCGTTGGTCTTTGACCAGTACCTGCAGGATGTGCTGCACCATGGCAAAGCGGCCGGCCTGACCGCATCTGAATTCCGCTTGCTGGCCACGTTGAATGCCCACCCTGGTGAGGCCCTGAGCAAGCCGTTCCTCTACCAGACCGTGCTGCACCGGGCCTACACCCGCCTGGACCGCGGCCTCGATGTGCACGTGTGCAACCTGCGCCGCAAGCTGGTCGATATCGCTGCCCAGCACCTGCAGATCCAGGCTGTACGCGGCCAGGGCTACATCCTGGTCAACACGGAACACGCCTGATGCGCCGGCATCCCTTGCTGTGGAAACTGGCAGCATTGCAGGTCAGCTTCTGCCTGCTGCTGACCTGGCTGATCTGGACCTGGGGCCTGTCGGTGGAGCGCAGTACCTATTTTCTTTCCCAAGCCGACCAGGACTATCTCGCCCGCTATGCGCAGCAGGCCGAACAAGCCTGGCAGCAAGCAGGCGCTTCGGGGGCCGAAGCCTTCCGCCGCGAGCTCGAACATGCCGAAGACACCTGGGTAGTGTTACTCGGGCCGCACCTGCAAAGCCTTGGCACCACGGCGCTGGACGCCGAAGAGGCCAGCCACCTGACCTTCATGCGCAAGCTCGACTGGCCCATGAGCCGGCGCCTGCAGGATGAACTGCCCTACGTCAGCATCGAGTTTCCGCAGCACCCTGAAAACGGCCGCCTGGTGATGCAGTTGCCCGAGCGCCTGCTGCCCACCGGCCTCACGCCCTGGACCCATGTCATCACCCACGGCGTCGTACCCACGCTGCTCGCCCTGCTGCTGGGCCTGGCGATCTACCGGCAACTGGTGGTGCCGCTCAACCGCCTTCGCGACCGCGCCGATGCCCTGCGTGCGGACGACCTGGACAGCCCGGGGCTGCCCCTGCAGGAGCGCCGCGATGAACTGGGCGAGCTGGCACAGGCCTTCGAGCACATGGCCGGGCGCTTGCGGCAAAGCCTGGAGCAACAACGCTTGCTGCTGCGCACGCTGTCCCACGAATTGCGTACCCCCCTGGCGCGGCTACGCATCGCCCACGACAGCGAGTTGCCGCCAGCGCAACTGCGTGAGCGCCTGGGGCGCGAGGTCAACGACATGCAGAAGCTGCTCGAAGACACCCTGGACCTCGCCTGGATGGACACCGAGCAACCGCAACTGCCTACTGAACCAGTGCTGATGCTGTCCGTGTGGGAAGCGCTGTGCCAGGACATCTGCTTCGAAAGTGGCTGGGAGCAATCACGCCTGCCCTGTTCGCTGGGCACCGATTGCCGGGTGCAGGCCCACCTGGACAGCCTGGCCCAGGCGCTGGAAAACCTGATGCGCAACGCCATCCGCCATTCACCTGACGACGGCCGGGTCAGCCTTGATGGCTGGCGCTCAGGCGACTGCTGGCACCTGCGCCTGAGCGACCAAGGGCCCGGCGTACCGCAAGCTGACCTTGAGCGCATCTTCCAACCCTACCAACGCTTGCCCGACAGCGGCGCAGGCTTTGGCCTCGGGCTGGCCATTGCCCGCCGCGCCATCGAACTGCAAGGCGGCCGGCTGTGGGCCAGCAATGGTCACCCTGGCTTGTGCCTGCACGTGATGCTGCCGATCGGCCAGGAATGTTTAGAAAGTTAATGCGCTTTACGGCCAAACAGCACTGATTATCATCTGGGGCTTTCAAGCCTTGCGATCCTCGCAACGCCCTGACGAGACACCTGATGAGCAAGATGACCCTGCCCCTGGTGCTGGCCCTGGCGCTGGCCACCCCAGTTGCCGTGGCACAGCCAGAGCGAGAGCAGAAGATGGACACATCGTTGCTGCAGCGCCAGGACCTGGCCTACCGCTTCAGTCACCTCGACCTGGACTCGGCGGACGGCCTGCGCCACTACCGTCTGTGGATCGGCAAGCCGGATCGCCCGGCGCCTGCGGCCGGTTATCCGGTGCTGTGGATGCTCGACGGCAATGCGGCAATTGGCGCGCTGGATGGCCAGCAACTGAGCGAGCTCGCCGCCGGCCAGGCGCCGTTGCTGGTAGCCGTGGGGTACCAGACCGAACAGCGTATCGCGCGCGCCGGGCGTACCTTCGACTACACCCCGGCGCTGCCTGGGCAGGCCGAGCAGCGCGATCCACTCACGGGCGAGCCCAGCGGTGGGGTGGATGCGTTCCTTGATTTGCTGACCCTGAAGATGCGGCCGCTGGTGGCGGGCGTGGCCCCAATCGACCTGCAGCGGCAGACGCTGTGGGGGCACTCCTATGGTGGTTTGGCGGTGCTGCATGCGCTGTTCACCCGGCCAGGGGCGTTCAGCGACTATGCAGCGGCCAGCCCATCACTGTGGTGGAACGACGGGGCGATCGTGCGTGAGGCGCAGGGGTTGCAGCAGCGCCTGGGTAACAGCCGGCCGCGGTTGTTGCTGATGCGCGGGAGCGAGGAGCCGGCGAATCCGCGTATGCCGGTGAAGGGCGATGTGGAGCGGCCGGCGCGGGCGCTGGCGGCTGATCTTTCCAGGGTGCAAGGGCTGCGGGTGCGCTTTGAGCGCTTCGAAGGGCTGGGACATGGGCCGATGCTGCCGGCTTCGCTGGGTAAGGTGATCGAAGACCTGTCTCGGTAAGCCTGTACCGGCCTTTTCGCGGGTAAACCCGCTCCCACAAGTCCTGCACCAACTTCAAAATCTGTGCAATCCCTGTGGGAGCAACTGTCTTCTTGTGGAAGCTGGCCTTGCCAGCGATGGGGCGCGTAGCGCCCCGAGCCCGACTCTGTTAGGCATCGCCAGCAAGGCTGGATCCTATGAGTGAACTACCTGTTTCTGCCAGGGCGTTCCAGTCTTGAGCATCGCGTTCAGCCGCACTATCAATACCCGCATGCACGCCACCACTGCTACCTTCGCGCATTTCCCCTGCGCTCGCAGCGCGTTGTAACGCTCGCTGAAGTCTTTGTTATGCCGGATCACCACCCAACAGGCCATATAGAGCGCCCGCCTGACTTGTGAGCGCCCACCCCAGATTGAACGCTTGCCCGACTGCTTGCCGCTGTCCTGATTGAATGGCGCAACACCGACCAAGGCGGCAATTTCCTTCTTATCCACCTGACCCAGCTCTGGCAGCAAGGCCATCAGCTTTCCGGCAGTAATCAGACCAATTCCTTTGACTTGCGTGAGCTGTTTGACACGATCATCAGGCAAAGCTGCTGCCTGCTGTGCGATCTCCTGTTCCAGCGCTCGAATTTCACCCTTCAGATAGGCAATGTGTTGTTCCAGCCGCAAACAAACACTGATAGCCCGCGCCTGCTTCAGACGCCGCTTGTCATCGTCGCGCTGTTGGACGAAGCGATCCCGCTGCATAAGCAGTTCGCGCAGCAAAGCTCGCTCAGGTGTCATCACCTGGCAAGGCCGTGGGGGCATCACTTCAGCCAGGTGAGCCAAAACAGCGGCGTCAATGGGATCGGTCTTGGCGCGTTTACCCATCGACTTGGCAAAGTCCCGGGCACGGCTGGGATTGATCCGGCAAACCGGAAAGTCGGCATCCTGCAGCGCTTTGAGGACATTGCACTCGTAACCACCAGTAGCTTCGAGCAAAACCATTGAAACTGCATACCCGCCAAGCTTTTCGACGAGCAGTTGAAATCCTTTCAAGTCATTGGAAACACTGAAGTTCACACCCTCAGGGCGGATGTGAACGGCAAGTGTGGCACTGGAAACATCGATGCCGACAGAGGAAGACATGGCCAAACCCTCTTAAACTCAAGAAGTGAGAGCGCTTTGGCTTGGCCCACGCTTGTGATTCGAGATTACGGCCCTCATCCAACTGTTCGGGCTCTCGCCAAAGTGGAACGGTGAATGGCAGCTTTTGCTCCCACACGTGCTCAAGGCACCTCGGGCTATGAGCTTGCCATTCACCGCTCTCACTTCAGATTCTATCCCCTCGCCAAGACACAAGCGGGTTTACCCGCGAAG
>NZ_BCAZ01000067.1:0-27843 GCF_001320205.1 Pseudomonas sp. NBRC 111123 | reverse complement strand
TGCAAAACCCAGGCATGCACCTGCCAGCCCTGCCGCCATTGCGCGACAAATCCCTCTTCACCAGCCCTGCAATCAGAAATCGAGGGTGCCGGAGAACTTCACCAGGCGTGGATCACCCTGGGTCAGGTAACCGCCGTTAGCCGAAGCCCAGTAATTCTTGTCGGTGAGGTTCTCGACGTTGACCCGCAGGGTCAGGTCCTTCTCCGCCACTTTCAGCTTGTAGCGGGCACCGGCATCGAAGCGGTTCCAGGTGGGCAGGCTGACGTTGTTCGCCGCATCGACGTACTGGCCACCGGTTCGCAGCATCCGTGCATTGAGCGACAGCCCCGGCACACCCGGCACATCCCAATCGACGCTGGCATTGAGCTGGAAGGTCGGCACGCCGATGGCGTGGTTGCCGTCGTTGCTGCCATTGGCGGTGTTCTTCTGCTCCGAGGCCATGCGCGTGCCACCGGCCATCAGCCGCAGGCCTTCGATGGGCTCGCCGAACAGGCTCAGTTCCAGGCCTTTGTTGACCTGCTCGCCATCGCGGATGAACACGTTGTTCAAGGTGTAGCCGTCCGACGGTTTTTCGATACGGAACACTGCCAGGTTCGCGCCGTAGGTCTGGCGGTCGAACTTGATACCGGCCTCGAGTTGCTTGGTGCGGCCAGGCGGGAACATGGTGCCGGCGTTCTCGGTACCAGCCGCTGCGGTCGGGCCTTGGGCAAGGCCCTCGATGCGGTTGGCGTACAGCGAGATGCTGTCGGTGGCCTTGAATACGATGCCGTACACCGGGGTCGTGATCGACTTGTCGTACGGGTCGCCGTTACGGCTGCCATCCGCGCTCGGGAGCTTGGAGGTGCCGTCATAGAAGTAGTTTTCCACGCGCAATTGCTGGCGACGCAAGCCGTAGGTCAGCAGCAGCCGGTCGTCAAACAGGCCAACCGTGTCGGAAATAGCGATGCTTCGCGCACGCGTCTTCCCGGTCACGCCTGGGTCGCCCATGTCACCGCCCCAGCTGGTGACGTTAGTGGGTTTGGGGCGCTGTACCGTGTCGTAAATGTGGGTGGTGATCGGTGAATAGAACGTGTAAGCGTTCTCGGCCTGGGTCCACATCGTGCTGGCACCCACAGCGATCTGGTGGCTGATCGGGCCGGTCTGCACACGACCATTCAGGCCAGCGCTGAAACTGGTGTTGTCTTCGCCATGGACGATATCAGAGGGGGTCATGGTGGCGGCACCACTATTGCCGACCAGTACCGGCGTACCGTAGGTGCCCTGCTCGCGGCTGTGGCGGGCACCGCCAGCTAGGTAGGCAGTCCAGCTGTCGCTCAGGTCCCATTCGCCACGCACCATGCCGAAGGTGTCCTCCGATTCGCTGTAGCTCCAGCTCTGGCCATAGTTGTGATCGGCATCTGGCGCGGTCGGGGCCTTGGTCGTGGTACCGCCCAGGCGCACCGAGTTGCGCAGGTGGTTGATGCGCTGCTTCTGGTAACCGATGTCGGTCGATATGCGGAAGGTGTCACCGCGGTAGTCCAGGCCAGCGGTGAACAGCTTGGTGCGCTGGTCCTGGTCGTCCACGGCCGTTTCGCCTTCGCGCTGGCTGAGGTTCAGGCGGGCACCGAAGCGGTTGTCTTCACCGAAGCGCTGGCCGATGTCCAGGTGCTCGCCGATACGGCCATCGGAGCTGATGTCCTGGGTGTAGCGGCGGGTCGGCTCATCGCCGGCGCGCTTGGGTTGCAGGTTGACGTTGCCGCCCAGGCCGGTGCCGGTCGGGCTCACGCCGTTGAGGAAGGCATTGGGGCCCTTGAACACTTCGACCCGCTCGACACCATCGGTGGACATGATCTGGCGCGGCAGGATGCCGTACAAGCCATTGAAGGAAATATCGTCCCCCGCCAGCGGCAGGCCGCGGATGATGAAGACCTTGGACTGGTTGCCGAAGCCGAACGACTCCCGCACCGACGGGTCGTTTGCCAGCACGTCGCCGATGTCTTCCGCCTGCTGGTCTTCGATCAGTTTGGAGGTGTAGCTGGTCTGGGTGAACGGCACGTCCATGTAATCCTGATTGCCCAGCACGCCCATCTGGCCACCGCGGGCGACCTGGCCACCGGCAAACGCCTCAGGCAGTGCGCCTGGTTGCGCTTTCAAGGCATCGGCATTGACATCGGTCGCTTCCAGCTGAATCGGCTCGGCAGCATGCGCCATCAGGGTTGCGGAACAGCAAATCGCCAGTAATGCGGGGCGTGAAGGAAAACGGGACGACATTGTGCAAGTCCTGATAGCGCGAAATGGGAAATAACACGCGAATGTTAATGCTTCCTATACGCAAATATCAAACCAAAGGTCATGCCCAGCACTATCGCTCATCAAAAAAACTGATCACTATCGTCTTTCATCATCAGCCAGATCGGGAATAGATTCTGCGCATCCAAGACCCAGCAGCAACGGTAGCCCCCATGTCCAGCCAACAACAGCCCGCCTCCCCTGCCCTCGACACGCTGATCCAGCGTTCCGCCCTGCCCAGCCCATCGCTCAGCGAAGCTCAGGCGCACGCGCTGCTGCAAACCCACTACGACCTGGATGGCGACTTGACGGCACTGGGCAGCCAGCAGGACCTGAACTTCCGCGTGGACGCGGCGCAAGGGCGCTTCGTACTCAAGGCCTGCCACGGCAGCTACGCCCAGGTCGAACTGCAGGCGCAGCATGCCGCCCTGGCCTACCTGCGTGAGCAGGGCTTGCCAGTGCCCGCCGTGCAAACTGCGCAAAGTGGCGAAACCTTGCTGGCAGTGGACATCGACGGGCACCCCCTGCGAGTTCGCCTGCTCGAGTACATCGACGGCCAGCCACTGACCCGCCTCAAACACATGCCGCCGCGCCTGATGGCCGAACTGGGCAAGCTGTGCGCGCGGCTCGACAAGGCCCTGGTCGACTTCGACCACCCAGGCCTTGAACGCACACTGCAATGGGACCCGCAGCATGCCCAGGCGCTGATCGAGCACCTGCTGCCGGTGCTGCAGGACGCCGCGCAACGCGCCCGCATCGCGCAAGCCGCGCGCCTGGCCAGCGAGCGCCTGGCCCCCTTGGCGCAGCAGCTGCCGACCCAGGCCGTGCACCTGGACATCACCGACGACAACACCGTGTGGGCCCGCGACGACCAGCGCCAATGGCAACTGCAGGGCGTGATCGACTTCGGCGACCTGTCGCGCACCTGGCGCATCGCCGACCTCTCGGTGACCTGCGCAGCGCTGCTGCACCACGCCGAAGGCGACCCGCTGCGCATCCTGCCGGCAGTCAACGCCTACCAGGCCCTCAACCCCTTGACCGAGACCGAGCTGCGCGCCTTGTGGCCGCTGGTACTGAACCGTGCGGCAGTGCTGGTGCTGAGCAGCGCGCAGCAATTGGCCGTGGACCCGGACAACCAGTACACCCGCGACAACGTCGCCCATGAATGGGAAATCTTCGATACCGCCACGGCCGTGCCATTCGCCTTGATGGAGGCGGCCATTCTCCAGGCGGCCGGCTTGCCGGCCGCCTCAGCCGACCTGACAGGCTGTGCGCCGCTGCTCCCTGAGCTGGCCGGCCAGCCGGTCTGCCAGGTCGATCTGGGTGTGCTCAGCGCGCACTGCGAAGCCGGCAACTGGGAACAGCCGGGCTTCGATCGGCACCTGCTGAGCTCGCAACCGGCGCCTGCCTGTACCCTGCACGGCCAGTATCGCCTGTCACAAACCCATATCGATCGCCCCGAAGAACCGGCAACCTGCGCGCTGGGCGTAGAGCTGCATGTACCCAATGGCAGCCCGGTTCAAGCCCCCGAGGCGGGCATCTGGCAACGTCACGGCGACGGCCGCGGCTGCCTGCGCACGCCACACTGGGCCGTGTGGTTGCACGGCCTGGAAGATGCCCCGGCAGATGGCCAGGCCGTGGCCAAAGGGCAAACCCTGGGCAGCAGCTGCGGCTTCCTCAGTGTCCAGCTGTGCCTCGACACCCACACTCAGCCGCCGTTCTTCGCCACGCCTTCCCAGGCTGCAGCCTGGCTGGCCGTGTGCCCGTCGCCCGCCGCGCTGCTGGGCTTCGATTGCGATGCCGAACCGTTGCCCGATCCACAGGCCCTGCTGGCCCGTCGCGATGCCAGCTTCGCCCGCTCGCAGAAACACTACTACGCGCAACCACCCCAGATTGAACGCGGCTGGCGCAACTACCTGATCGACCTGCAGGGCCGCTCGTACCTGGACATGCTCAACAACGTCGCCGTGCTGGGCCACGGCCACCCGCGCATGGTGGCCGAATCGGCGCGCCAGTGGTCGCTGCTCAACACCAACTCGCGCTTCCACTACGCCGCCATCACCGAGTTCTCCGAGCGCCTGCTCGGCCTCGCACCCGAGGGTTTCGACCGGGTATTCATGGTCAACAGCGGCACCGAGGCCAACGACCTGGCGATCCGCCTGGCCTGGGCCTACAGCGGTGGCCGCGACTTGCTCAGCGTGCTAGAGGCCTACCACGGCTGGTCGGTGGCCACCGATGCCATTTCCACCTCCATCGCCGACAACCCGCAGGCCCTGGAAACCCGCCCGGACTGGGTGCACCCGGTGGAGGCACCCAACACCTTCCGCGGTCGCTTGCGCGGCGCCGACACGGCCGCCGGCTACCTGCGCGACGTCGACGCCAAGCTGGCCGACCTCGACGCCCGTGGCCGCCAGCTGGCCGGCATCATCTGCGAGCCGGTGTACGGCAATGCCGGGGGCATCTCGCTGCCGGCCGGTTACCTGCGCCAAGCGTATGCCAAGGTCCGCGCCCGCGGTGGCGTGTGCATCGCCGATGAGGTGCAGGTCGGTTATGGCCGCCTGGGCGAGTATTTCTGGGGCTTCGAGGAACAGGGCGTGGTGCCGGACATCATCACCATGGCCAAGGGCATGGGCAACGGCCAGCCGTTGGGCGTGGTCATCACCCGCCGTGAGATCGCCGAAGCACTGGAGGCCGAGGGCTATTTCTTCTCCTCGGCCGGTGGCAGCCCAGTCAGCTGCCGCATCGGCATGGCAGTGCTGGACGTGATGCAGGAAGAAGGCCTGTGGGACAACGCCCGCGAAACCGGGCGCTATTTCAAGGCGCGCCTGCAGGCACTGGTCGACAAGCATCCGCTGGCCGGTGCGGCCCATGGCTCAGGCTTCTACCTGGGACTGGAGCTGGTGCGTAACCGTGAAACCCTGGAGCCGGCCACCGAGGAAACCATGGCACTGTGCGACCGCCTGCGCGAGCTGGGCATCTTCATGCAGCCAACCGGCGACTACCTGAACATCCTCAAGATCAAGCCGCCGATGTGCACCACCCGAGCGAGCGTCGACTACTTCGTCGACAGCATCGACCGGGTGCTGGGCGAAGGCCTGTAAGAGGGCTGTCAACCAGGCCGGCGAGTGTTCATACTTTCCGGCCTCTTCCTCAGGTTTGCGGACATGGCCTTCAGCAGCGACTCACTGGCAATTTTCCTCGCCGTGCTGGAGGCGGGTTCGTTCTCTGCCGCCGCGCGCAAGTTGGGGCGTGTACCGTCTGCCGTGAGCATGGCCATCGCGCAGCTGGAGGCAGAGCTGGACCTGGTCTTGTTCGACCGGGCCACACGCAAAGCCCTGCCCACCAGCGCCGCCCTGGCCCTGGAACCGCAGGCGCGGCAGGTGATCTGCCAGCTCAACCTGCTCGATGCCCAGGCCCTGCAACTGCACCAGGGGCTGGAGAAGCGCCTGACCATCGCCATGGCCCCAGAGCTGCAGACCGGCCGCTGGAGCCAGCCGCTGGAAACCCTGGCGAAGGAATTTCCCAGCCTGGAGATCGAGGTGCGCTCGGCGACCCAGACCGAGGCGGTGCGCTTGCTGCATGAAGGCAGCGTGCAACTGGCGCTGGTGTTCGAACGGCCCGGGATCGATGAGCGCGAGTCCTTTCTCGAAGCCGGCAGCCAGCTGCTGGTGGCCGTAGCCTCGCCACGCCACCCCGCAGGCAACAACAGTGGTACGCCGCTGCCTGAGGAAGCGTTTGCCGAACAGCGGCAGATCATCGTGGCCTCGGGCAAGGCGACCGGCTCGGACCCGCGCATGGTGCTGTCACGGCGCATATGGTTGACCGACAGCTACCTGGCCACGCTCGACCTTGTGCAGTCCGGCCTGGGCTGGGCTTACTTGCCACAGCCACTGGTGGAGCCGTTGATTGCCTCGGGTGCGCTGGCCGAGGTGCGTTTTGACAACATGGCCAGCCGCTTGCGGTTGTGGGTTGACATCATCTGGCTGAAGCCACGGCCGTTGGGCTTGGGTGCCAGGCGCTACCTGGAAGTGATGCGCCAGCTGTTCGAGAAAGAACCACCCAGGGCCTGAAACGGCGCGGTCCTTGTAGGAGCGGCCTTGTGTCGCGAAAGGGCTGCAGAGCAGCCCCGGCAAATTGTGATTAACAGCTGAAATCGAGCAGCCGCCTTGCGGCCCTATCGCGACACAAGGCCGCTCCTACACGGACCGCGCCAAGCAGTCAGATCGAGGCGGGGGCTACTAGCCGATACCCCACCCCTGCCTCGGTAATGATGAACCGCGGCGCTGTCGGGTCATCGCCGAGCTTTTGCCGCAAATGCCCCACCACGATCCGCAGGTAGTGGGTATCGTCGACATGGGTTGGCCCCCAGATGTCCTTGAGCAGTTGCTGCTGGGTAATCACCCGCCCCGGGTGCCCGGCCAGTTGCGCCAGCAATGCGTACTCCTTGCGCGTCAGTGCGACCTCCACACCATCCAGCGTCACTTTGCGAAAGGCGAAATCCACCACCAATGGCCCGAAGCTGGCCGTCACTTCGCTGCCGCCCGACTGCGGCACCTGGCGCAACAACGCGCGCACCCGGGCAAGGAACTCCTGGATGCCGAAAGGCTTGGTCACATAGTCATTGGCGCCACCATCGAGCGCATCGACCTTCTGCACCTCGCTGGCCCGCACCGATAGCACCAGCACCGGCACCGCACTCCACTCGCGCAGATCACGCAGCACTTGCTGGCCGTCCATGTCAGGCAGGCCGAGGTCGAGCACCACCAGGTCGGGCTTGGCCAGCGCAGCCTGGGCCAGCCCTTCGCTGCCGGTGGCGGCCTCGATCACCTTGTAGCCTTGGGAGCTCAGGCTGATACGCAGGAACTTGCGGATCTGCGGTTCATCGTCGATGACCAACAGGGTGGCGGACTGGCTCATGGGGTTTCGCTTTCGGCTTCAGGTTGCTGGGGCAGCGGCAAGCATAGAGTGATGCAGGTGCCATGGCCATCGATGCCTTCACCGACCAGGATCTGCCCACCGTGGGCACCGATCATGCCCTGGCAGATGGCCAGGCCCAGGCCGGTGCCCTGGCCGCCGCGATCGCCACGGGCAGCGGTGTAGAACATGTCGAAGATCTTCTCGCGCTCGGCCACCGGGATGCCGGGCCCCTGGTCGCTGACAGCAAAGTGCAACTGCGCGTCGTGCACCGATACCTGCAGCTCCAGGCGGCCTTGTGAGGGCGAGAAGCGTGCGGCATTTTCCAGCACATTGATCAGCGCCTGCTCGATCAACGCGGCGTGCACGAACAGCAGCGGCAGCTCCGCCGGCACGTCGGTGTGCACGCGCAGCGGCGCCAGCACAGCGCGAAGGCGGTTGAGGGCGCTGCCGACGATGTCGGCGGGGGCAACCCAGTCGCGGGCAAGCTTGAGGCCGCCGTGGCCAAGGCGGGTCATGTCGAGCAGGTTCTGGATGTAGCGGTCCAGGCGTTCGGCTTCGTTGCGCGTGCCTTCGAGCAGCTCACGACGGTCTTCGACGGGGATCGCCTCGCCCAGCGCCAGCAGGCTGTCGATGCTGCCGCGCATGGCCGTCAGCGGGGTGCGCAGGTCGTGGGATACCGAGGCCAGCAAGGCGCTGCGCAGTTGCTCGGTTTCGCCGTGCAGGCGGGCGGCTTCGAGTTGTTCAGCCAGCCGGGCACGGGCCAGGGCCTGGGCCAGAGGTTGGCCGAGGGCCATCAACAGGCGCCGGCGCTGGGCGCTCAGCGGTTCGCCGGAACGCGGGCGCACGCCGAGCAGGGCCAAGGGTTGATCGTCAACCGCCAGTGGCCACCACCACCAGCGGCCATTGGGCAATGTGTCGCTGCCATGGCCAGCGGCCTGGCCGTGCTGCCAGGCCCACTCGGCGGCGGCACGCTCGCTGTCGCTCAAGGCCTGGGCTTCGCCACTCGCCAGTTGCAGCAGGCCTTCGCTGTTGCGCTCCAGCAGGCACACCTGCACCTCCTTCCAGCCATTGAGGTGTCGGCCGGCCGCATTGAACACCGCCTGGCGGTCGGTAGCCACGGTCAGCCGGCGCGACAGGTCGAGCAACTGGTTGGTCTGCGCCTGGGTTTCCCGCAGGGCCTGCAGCTGGCTGCGCTGGCGAGCCGCGAGGTTACCGGTGAGCGCCGCCATGAGCAGGAAGAACACCAGCGTCAGCACGTCTTCCTCGCGCTGGATGCTGAACGAGAAATTCGGCGGAATGAACAGGAAGTCGTAGCTCAGGAACGACAGCACCGCGCAGGCCAGCGCCGGGCCCAGGCTGCTGCGCACGGCCACCAGCAGTACGGCGGCAAGGAACACCAGCGAGATGTTGGGTAACGCCAGCACGCTCGACACGCCCCAGGCCAGGCCGGCAGCCAGCACCGTAGCCAGCAGCGCGAGCAGGTAATGGCGCCAGACCCACACCCGGCTGACCGCCGCACGAGCCGGGCGGGCCTGGCTGTCGCGGTCGAGCACATTGATCTCCAGGCCATGGCTTTCGCGCAGCAGCCGGGTGGCGACCCCGGCACCGAACAGGCGCCGGCGCAGACGGTCACGGGACTGACCGACCAGCACCAGGCTGGCACGACGCTCGCTGGCGTGCTGGATCAAGGTCCGCGCCACCTCACCGGCGCGCAGTAGCACCACCTCGCCCCCCAGGCGTTCGGCCAGTTGCTGGGCCGCCTGCAGGCGCTGACGGGCAGCTTCGTCACGCAGCCGGCCGTTGTCGACATGTACCAGGCTCCACGGCAGGTGGCGGCGCTGGGCAACGCGGCTGGCGTGGCGCACCAGGCGTTCGGCCTGCTCGTCGCCATCCACGCCCACCAGCAGGCGCCCACGCAAGGCCGGCGCCGCTTCGCCCCGAAGGCGGTAACCGTGGGCCAGGTCGGCGTCGACCTGGGCGGCGGCGGTCTGCATGGCCAGTTCGCGCAGGGCGGTCAGGTTGGTTTGCGAGAAGTAGGCGTCGATGGCGGCCCGCGCCTGCTCCGGCACATACACCTTGCCTTCGCGCAGGCGCTCCAGCAGCTCACGCGGCGGCAGGTCGATCAGCACCAGCTCGAAGGCTTCCTGCAGCACCCAGTCCGGCAGGGTTTCGCGCACCTGCACCCCGGTAATGCCGCGGACCTGATCGTTGAGGCTTTCCAGGTGCTGGACGTTGACCGTGGTGTACACGTCGATGCCGGCGGCGAGCAGCTCCTGCACGTCCTGCCAGCGTTTGGCGTGGCGGCTGCCGGGGGCGTTGGTGTGGGCCAGTTCATCGACCAGGGCCAGGGTCGGTGCGGCCTGGAGCAGGCCATCAAGGTCCATTTCTTCAAGGGTGACGCCGCGGTATTCGCTGCGCAGCAGGGGCTGCTGGAGCAGGCCGCCGAGCAACGCTTCGGTCTCGGCACGGCCGTGGGTTTCCACTACCCCGGCCAGCACCTGCACGCCCTGGCGTTGCTGGGCGTGGGCGGCCTGCAGCATGGCAAAGGTCTTGCCGACGCCGGGGGCAGCGCCGAGGAACACCTTGAGCCGACCGCGACCGCTGCGTGGGAGGGTGGCCAACAGCGCGTCTGCGCGGGTGGAGTCACTCATGTTTCGTCCTTCTGGGGGCATCTCATGCCTTGTAGGAGCGGCCTCGTGTCGCGAAAGGGCCGCAAGGCGGCCCCAGGTTCTCAGCATCAGTGCTGAGAATGCTGGGGCTGCTTCGCAGCCCTTTCGCGACACGAGGCCGCTCCTACAGGGGTCGAGGGCAGTTTGGTATCAGCGACTCAGTTGCTCAAGTGCCTGGTTCAGTGCCAGCACATTGACCACCGGCGGTCCGATCAATGGGTGGAGGGTGGCCTCTTCCAACAAGGCTTGCAAGCGTTCCACCGGCACCTGGCGCGCCGCCGCCACCCGAGGAATCTGGTAGGCCACCGCTTCTGGTGGCAAGTGCGGGTCCAGGCCACTGCCCGAGGTTGTCAGCAGCGCTTGGGGCACCGACCCCAGCGGCGCCTGGTACAGTGCCGCAGCATCGCCCTTGACCCGCTCGGCCAGTGCCGGGTTGCTCGGTGCCAGGTTGCTCGCGCTGCTGGCCACGGTGGCGAATGCCCCCGCCGAGGGCCGCGAGTGGAACCAGCCATCACCCTGGAAATCCTGGGCGATCAGGGCCGAACCACGTACCTGACCGCCTGCATCGCGCACCAGGCTGCCATTGGCCTGCTCGGGAAATGCCAGCTGGGCAACCCCGGTCACCGCCAACGGGTACAGCGCGCCAGTGACCAAGGTCATCAGCAGGATCAGGCTCAACGCCGGGCGTACGTAACTGTTCATGATGGCCTCCTCAGACCAGATGCAAGGCATTGAGCAACAGGTCGATCAGCTTGATCCCGGCGAACGGCACGATGATGCCACCCAGCCCGTAGATCAGCAGGTTGCGCCGCAGCAAGTGCGCCGCACTCGCGGCCTGCACGCGCACACCGCGCAGCGCCAGCGGGATCAGCACGATGATGATCAGCGCGTTGAACACGATGGCCGAAAGAATCGCGCTCTGCGGGCTGGCCAGGTGCATCAGGTTGAGCACACCCAGCTGCGGATAGATGGCGGCGAACAGCGCCGGCAGGATGGCGAAGTACTTGGCCACGTCGTTGGCAATGGAAAAAGTGGTCAATGCCCCACGGGTCACCAGCAGTTCCTTGCCCACCTGCACCACATCCAGCAGTTTGGTCGGGTCGCTGTCCAGGTCGACCATGTTGGCTGCCTCGCGCGCCGCCTGGGTACCATCGTTCATGGCCATGCCGACGTCCGCCTGGGCCAGCGCCGGGGCGTCGTTGGCGCCGTCGCCGCACATGGCCACCAGGCGGCCGTCGTTCTGCTCCTGGCGGATGCGCGCCAGCTTCTTCTCTGGCGTGGCCTCGGCGAGCACATCGTCTACCCCGGCTTCGGCAGCGATGGCTGCAGCGGTCAGCGGGTTGTCGCCGGTCACCATCACGGTACGGATGCCCAGCTTGCGCAGTTCGGCGAAACGCTCGCGAATGCCCGGCTTGACCACATCCTTGAGGTGAATCACGCCAAGCAGACGCTTGTCTACGCACACCAACAGGGGGGTACCACCGCTCTGGGCGATGCGCTCCACTTCACGCGCCAAAGCGGTTGGCAGGTCGAGGCGCTGCATGCCGACGAAGGCCAGCACCGCGTCGACGGCACCCTTGCGGTAGCGGTGCTGCTGGAAATCGATACCCGACAGGCGCGTCTCGGCGCTGAAGGCGATCGCCTGGTACTGCCCGGGCGAAGGCTCGATGAAATCGTGCAGCTGGCGCAGGTACTCGACGATCGACTTGCCCTCGGCGGTATCGTCGGCCAGCGAGGCGAGCAAGGCGCCCTCCCCCAGTTCCTTGGCGGTCACGCCCTGGGCGGCGTGCAGCGCGCTGCAGCGGCGGTTGCCGAAGGTGATAGTGCCGGTCTTGTCGAGCATCAGCGTATGAACGTCGCCGGCCGCCTCCACCGCACGGCCGGAGCGGGCGATCACGTTCAGGCGCACCAGCCGGTCCATGCCGGCGATGCCGATGGCCGAGAGCAGGCCGCCGATGGTGGTGGGGATCAGCGTCACCAGCAGCGCGGCGAGGAAGATCAACGGCAGGCTGCCGCCGGCAAAATGGGCGAACGGCTGCAGGGTCACTACCACGATCAGGAAGATCAGGGTCAGGCCGATCAACAGGATATCGAGGGCGATTTCGTTGGGAGTCTTTTGCCGCTTGGCGCCTTCGACCAGGGCGATCATGCGGTCCAGAGTCGACTCGCCGGGGTTGCTAGTGATGCGGATCAGCAGCCAATCCGAGACCAGCCGAGTGTTGCCGGTAACGGCCGAGCGGTCGCCCCCGGATTCACGAATGACAGGCGCAGATTCGCCAGTGATGGCCGCTTCGTTGACCGCCGCGATGCCTTCGAGCACCTCGCCGTCACCGGGGATCATCTCACCGGCCACCACGCGCACCACATCGTCCTTGCGCAGTGCCGTGGCAGCGACGCTTTCAAAACTGCCATCGCGCGTGCGGCGCTGCGCAGTCAGCCCTTGGCTTCCGGCCTTGAGGCTGTCGGCACGGGCCTTGCCCCGGCCTTCGGCGAGGGCCTCGGCGAAGTTGGCGAACAACACGGTGAACCACAGCCACAGGGCGATCTGCGCGGCGACGCCCGTGCTGACGCCATTGCCGGGCGCAAAACACAGCACGGTGGTGAGAACCGCCGTCAGGGCGACCACCAGCATCACAGGCGCACGCTTGAGCTGGCGCGGGTCAAGCTTGACGAAGGCCTGCACCAGCGCCGGGCGCCACAGCGCCGCGAAGCGGGTCTGGTCCTTGGCGCTGCGCGAGGCTTTCACTTCAGGAATGGGCATGTTCATGGATGATTCCTCAGAAACCCAGGCTCAGTTGTTCGGCGATCGGCCCGAGGGCCAGGGTCGGCAGGAAGGTCAGGCCACCGACCAGCAGGATGGTCACCAGCAAGAGGCTGGCGAACAGCGGACCGTGGGTGGGGAAACTGTTGCTACCCTGGGGGGCGCTCTTCTTCGCTGCGAGGCTGCCAGCCAACGCCAGGATCGGCAGGATGTAACCGAAGCGGCCAATCAGCATGGCCAGGCCGATCATCACGTTGTGGTACACCGTGTTGGCGCCAAACCCGGCGAACGCCGAGCCGTTGTTGGCGGTGGCCGAGGTATAGGCGTACAACAGCTGACTGAAACCGTGGGCGCCCGGGTTGCTCACCGCGCCTGCCGGCCCAGGCAAGCTGGCGGCGATGGCGGCGAGCACCAGCACGCCAACCGGCATCACCAGCAGGGTTGCCACCAGTAGCTGTACCTCACGCGCCTGCAACTTCTTGCCGAGGTATTCCGGCGTGCGGCCGATCATGAGGCCAGCCAGGAACACGGCGATCAGCACGAACAGCAACATGCCGTAGAGCCCGGCACCGACGCCGCCAAAAATCACCTCGCCGACCATCATGTTGACCATCGCGACCATGCCGGTCAGGGGGTTGAGGCTGTCGTGCATGGCGTTTACCGAACCGTTGGAGGCAGCCGTGGTGGTAACTGTCCACAGCACCGAGCCGGTGGTGCCAAAGCGGCTTTCCTTGCCTTCCATTGGCGCGCTCTGCTGCACCTGGGCGCTTTCCAGTGCCGGATTCGGCTGGTGTTCCGACCACAATGCAGTGGCGCCGCCGAGCAGGAACAGGCCGAGCATGCAGGCGATGATTGCGCGGCTCTGGCGCAGGTCCTTGACGTAGTGACCAAACGTGAACACCAGCGCCACCGGAATCAGGATGATCGAGGCCACCTCGAACAGGTTGCTCCAGGCCGTAGGGTTCTCGAACGGGTGCGCCGAGTTGACACCGAAGAAGCCGCCACCGTTGGTGCCCAATTGCTTGATGGCGATCTGGCTGGCGGCCGGGCCCAGCGGGATGGTCTGGTCAGCGCCCTGCAGGGTGACGGCGTGGGCGTAGTCGGCGAGAGTCTGTGGCACGCCCTGCCAGACCAGCAGCAGTGACAGCAGCAGGCACAACGGCAGCAGGCCGTAGAGGGTGGCGCGGGTCATGTCGACCCAGAAATTGCCCAGGTCGGTGGTGGAGCGGCGAGCGATGCCACGGCACAGGGCAACCAGCACGGCCAGGCCGGTGGCGGCACTGACAAAGTTCTGTACGGTCAGGCCGAGCATCTGGCTCAGGTAGCTGACCGACGCCTCGCCGCTGTAGGCCTGCCAGTTGGTGTTGGTGACGAAGCTCACCGCCGTGTTGAATGCCAGCGACCATTCCTGGCCGGGCAGGTGCTGCGGGTTGAGGGGCAGGTAGCCTTGCAGCAGAAGCACAGCGAACAGCAGCACAAAGCCCGCCAGGTTGAAGGCCAGCAGGGCCAGGGTGTACTGCTTCCAGTTCTGCTCCTGGTCGGCACGCACGCCAGCCAGGCTGTAGCAGCGCCGCTCCAGCGGGCCCAGTACAGGCGTCAGCCAGGTGCGCTGCCCTTCCATGACCTTGTAGTAGAAGCGCCCGAGCCACGGTGCCGGCAACAGCACGATGGCGAAAAAGACCACTAGCAAAGCGTAATCGTAACTGTGCATGGCCGCTCCCTAGCTGCGATCGGCGCGCAGCAGCGCCACCAGCAGGTAAACCGCCAACGCCACTGCCAGCAGCAGTGACAGACCGTCGAGCATGTACATGAGTGGAACTCCCCCGTGGTGCGGCGTTGACCGCTTTGAGGGAATTGTCCGAGGAAGAGGCGTAAAGGGGCGAGATCAGGGGGTGGGGATGGGAATAAAGAATGCGTAAAGATGAGGTTTGTTGAATGCCTGCATTGACCTCTTCGCGGGTAAACCCGCTCACACAGAGGCCGCACCGAATTCAAAGGCTATGGCGATCCTGTGGGAGCGGGTTTACCCGCGCGAAGGCCAGTGCAGGCTCACTGCTGGGGCTGCGCCGAATTGCGGCTCCAGTCCAGCAGCAGGCTGTAGCCGACCGCCAGCAAGGTCGGGCCGATGAACAGGCCGATGAAGCCAAAGGCGATCAACCCGCCGAACACGCCGAGCAGCACGATCACCAGCGGCAGGTTGCCGCCGCGGCTGATCAGGTACGGTTTGAGCACGTTGTCCACGCCGCTGATGACGAAGGTGCCCCAGATGCCGAGGAACACCGCCATACCATACTCGCCCTTCCATACCAGCCAGCCGGTCGCCGGGATCCACGCAAGCGGTGGCCCCATCGGGATCAGGCTGAGCATGAAGGTCACCAGCCCCAGCACGATTGCCCCAGGCACCCCGGCGATCAGGAAGCCAATCAACGCCAGCAGGGCCTGGGCCGCCGCCGTGCCGATCACGCCGTTGACCACCCGTTGCACGGTCCCGGCCACCAGCTCCAGGTAGTAATCGGCCCGCTCGCCCACCAGCCGGTTCAGCAGGCGCAGCACGAATGCCGACAGGCGCGGCCCGTCACGGTAGAAGAAGAATACGAACACCAGGCTCAGGGTCAGCTCCAGCACGCCACTGCCGATCTGAGCACTGCGCGCCAGCAACCAGTTGCCGACCTGCCCCAAGTAAGGTTTCACCGATGCCAGCAAGGCTGCGCCTTGCTGGTCGAGTGATTGCCACCAGCTGACCAGGCGCTCGCCAACGAAAGGAATGCCGCCAAGCCAGTCAGGTGCATCGGGCAGGCCATCGACCTGCACGTCACGCACAAAGGCGGTGGCGTCGCGGATGTGGTCGGCAAGGTTGAAGCCCAGCCACACCAGCGGCAAGGCGACGATCAGGATCCAGGCCGTGGTCAGCAGGCTGGCAGCCAACGTTTCACGCCCACCGAGCGCACGCGTCAGCAGGCGCATCAATGGCCAGCTGGCGAAGGCCAGGATCGCGCCCCACAACAACGCGGAAATGAACGGTGCCATGACCCACAGGGCGGCACCGAGCAGCGCCAGCAGCAGAATCTGGATCAGCAGGCGGTCATTATTGGCCATGGTGGCGCTCACTCAACGGATCAGTTCCAGGTGCAGGCCCTCGGTGGGCGCATCGCCGACTTCAAGCCGGCCGTCACGCACGCCAGCCTTGACCAGCTGTTCGCGCCAGGCCCCGGCCTGGGCACCGCTCAGGCTGGCGCGCAGGGTACTGTCGAGGTTCAGGCTGCGCGCCAGCAAGGTCACCCAGCTGTCCCGTGGCGCAGCCAGGTCAGGGTAGTCGAGTTTGCCGGTGTCGCGCATTTCACGCAGCACTGTGGCGGCGGTGGGCAGTATTTCACCCAGCGGGCTGCTGGCGACGAACTCTTCCACATGCAGGTAGGCGCGGCGGTTGCCACGGGTGACGCTGTACAGCGCGACCAGGGTGTCGGCCTCCTCGGCCGAGCGGCGCAGGAGGATAAATGCCTGCTGCTCGTCGCCGCCATTCAACCGGGCATTGGCGAACACATCGTTGGCCCACAGGCTGCCTTCGCCGCAGTCGCGGCCCTGGCACCAGAACAGCGGGTAGCCGCCGTCCTGCTGCAGCGTTTCGCGGGCACTGGTGAAGGCTTCGCGGGCGCTGCGCTCGACTGGCAGCTCATAGGTGACCGAACTGACCTGGCCTCGGCTTTCGACCTTGTCTTCGACGCGCAGGCGGCCGCTGATCTTGCGCAACGGGCCCATGGGGTAGACACGTTCCTGCTCCACGGCCGGGCGCTGGTCGACCACCTTGGCGTCCACCGGCACCGGCAGGCTGCCGGCCCACAGCAAGGGGCTGGCCAGCACTAGGCAGGCGGCGAAGGCAGTACGCATGGAAACGGGCGCGCTCATCGGCGACCCATGCGGCGCAGCGCGCCGGGTTGAAGCTCCAGGATGTCTGGCAGTTGCATGGTTTTCTCCCTGTTCAACCCGCCAAGCCTCGACACTTGTCCGGTGCAAGTCAAGCAAAGCCAAGGAAGCGATTGAAACAGTCTGCGACAAGGGCCGCGCCCTGTTCGTCGTTAAGGTGCAGGTGATGCCCGCCGGGCAGCAGTGTCTGCTCAAAGGGTAGCTGCTCCAGCAGTTCGGTGTGGCGCGCCAACATGCCGTCGGCGGCCACCACCAGGCTGGCCGGGCAGCTCACCCGCCGCACAAAGGCCATGGCCTGGGCCTGGCTCAGGCGCACTGGCGATGGCAGGGTCAGGCGGCTGTCGCTGCGCCAGCTGTAACCACCGGGCACCGGCATCAGGCCGCGCTGGGCCAGCAGCTCGGCGGCTTCCCGAGTGACCGCAACCATGCCCTTCATGCGCGCCTGCACGCCCTCCTCCAGGCTCGCGTAAACCGACTTGCGCTTGCCGTCCAGGCGCAGTTGAGCCTGCAGGGCCATGCCCAGGCGCTCGCCGGCATCCTGCTCGGCGCCGGTGGGCGGAATGACACCGTCGATCAAGGCCAGATGGCTGACCCGGTCTGGCAAGGCACCGGCCAGCTGCACCGATATGATCGCCCCCAACGAATGCCCAAGCAGGGCAAAACGCTGCCAGCCGAGTTGTTCGGCAACCCTCAGCACATCGTGGGCGTAATCGGCCAGGGCGTAACCCGCGCCCAACGGGCGATGCTCGGAATAACCGTGCCCGGCCAGATCGAGGGCGACGATGCGCAAGCCCTTCAACTGCGGTGCCAGGCGGGCGAAACTATTGGCGTTGTCCAGCCAACCGTGCAGGGCGATCACCGGCAGGCCGTCCGCCGGGCCGAACAGGTGCGCAGCCAGTTCGATATGGCCCAGGCTCAGGCGGACTTCCTCGACCTGGGCGCTCATGCCTGGCTCCAGCGGTCGAACAGGCCTTTGATCAGGCTGGCCGTGTCGGTCGGCCGCTCCAGCGGAAACATGTGCCCACCGGGCACACTGTGGTATTCACCCCGGGGCATGCCGCGCACCGCCAATGCATGGTGGCGGCGGATGACAGTGCTGCGCTCGCCACACACCATCGCCAAGGGCACCTGCAACTGACGCGCTGGCGCCGGGCTGGCGTGGGGGATATTGCGGTAGATGCTGATTTCCGTGGCTGGGTCGAAACGCAGGCGCAACCCCTGCTCGGCCACCTGCAGGCCATGTTCGAGGTAGGCCTCCAGGCAATCAGGGTCGAAGTGGCGGAACAGCGACTTGCTGGCAAAGTAGTCGCGCGCGCTGTCACGGTCGGCGAAGGCTTCACGCCGGCCGAGGGTACGGCCAGCCGGGGTGATACGGTCGATGAAGCCAAAGCGCTTGGCTGTGCGCAGCAGCCATTGGTCAGCACGGGTCAGGACCGGGGAGTCGAGCATCACCAATCCGCGGTATAGGTCGGGCCGACGCAAGGCGGCATGCAGGTGCAGCACGCCACCCAGCGAGTGGCCGACGCCCCAGACCGGCGCCTCCTGCTGCGCCAGGTGATGCAGCAGTTCATCGACCAGGTTCTGCCAGTTGTCGTCCACCGGAAAGCGCGGGTCATGGCCATGCTGGGCCAGGTGACTGACCTGGTAATCCGGCGCCAGGGCGGCGAATAGCTTGCCGTAGGTGGCCGAGGGAAAACCGTTGGCATGGGCGAAGAAGATCTGCTGCGACATGGCGCCTGGTCCGGACGGGGGATGATGGCCCATTGTCGGCATCGCGCTGGCACTCGGCAACGTCTGTAAATGTCATCGCCAAGGGCAATCAGGTCATGCCGACTCGTCGAAACTGGCCAGCGAACGGCGCAGACAGGCCTGCATGTAGGCAATCTGGCTTTCCAGCGCCTCGCGGGCCAGGCCTTGGTCCTGAAGGTCGAGCTGCAGGCGGCGCAAGGCCAGGCAACGGATTTGCAGCAGGTGAGACCTGCGCAGGCAGGATTGCTGCAGCGCGTGCAGGTCCTGCTTGACATGGAGGGTATCCAGCGGCCGCTGCTCGAGCCTGTTGCGAATTCTACCCATCAGGTGATGGAGCTTGGCGGGCAGCCTCGCGCAGCAGGCTGTACTGGGCGAAATCGAGCCGGTCGTTGTTCTGCACGTGTTCAATCGTGGGCTGCAGATCCAGGGAGCGCAACAGCTCGTTCGCAAGTGGCAATAATACCAGTTGCTCCAGCTCAGTCAGGGACGTTGAGCGCGCGTAATGCCATCAGCCCTGCCAGCGGCCAGTCGCCCTCCAGCTCCGCCAGGCTGGCGGTGCTCATTGGCGCTGGCTGCTGCAGATGGCCATGCTCCAGCATGCCGACCAGCGCCCCCACCAGTGGCTGATGGCTGACCAGCAGCACGTGCTCCAGGCCCAGACGCTCGATCTCGCCGATCACCTGCCGCACATCGCTGTCGGGTGTCAGCCACGGTACGGTGCGCACAGGATCGGCGAAGCCCAGGGTGTCATGCACCAAAGCGGCCGTCTGTTGCGCACGTACGTACGGGCTGGCAATGATCGCCTGCAACGGCTGGCCAAGCAGCCGCGCAGCACTGTGCAGCACCTGCTCGCGGCCATGGCCGGTCAGGCGCCGCTCGGCGTCGGTGTTGGCGCGCGGTTCCGCCTCGCCATGGCGCAGCACCCACAGCTTCACAGCTTGGGCTCCTCGTCGCGCACCGGGTGCGCGGCCGGGGCCACGGCGTGGGGCGCCTCGCCTTCCGGTGCACGTGCTGCCGGCCAATCGGCGAACGGCCAGGGTTTCTGGTCAGTATGGAAAGTGCCGAAGCGGCCGATCTGCGCCAGGTACTGGCTGAGGCTGTCACCGAAGTTCATCAGGCTGGCGCTCGGTGCGCCATAGACCAGGCGATAGATCAGTTGCACCAGCACCAGGCCGCCGAGCAGCAGCTCGGCCAGTTGCCAGACCACCAGGAACACCAGCATCCACAGCACCCGCAGGATGATCGACTCGCGCTGGGCGCGCTCGGGTGTATCGTTCATGTGCTGCTCCTTCGCTCAATTGAAACCACTGATGGAAATGAAATCGACGTCGGTCTTCGGCTCGGCGCGCATCAGGTGCTCGATCACCTGGTTCAGTGTGCGGCCTTCGAACAGGATGGCGTGCAGGCCGGCCACCAGCGGCATGTAGACCTGCACTTCCTGGGCCTTGGCCTTGAGCACCTTGAGCGTATTGACCCCTTCGGCCACTTCGCCCAGGCGGCTGACCGCCTGTTCCAGGCTCAGGCCCTGGCCCAGTGCGTGACCGACTTGATAGTTGCGGCTCTTGGGCGATGAGCAGGTGACGATCAGGTCACCGACACCGGCAAGGCCGAGGAAGGTCATGGGGTTGGCGCCCTGGCTCACAGCAAAGCGGGTCATCTCGGCCAGCGCACGGGTGATCAGCATGCTCTTGGTATTCTCGCCCATGCCCAGGGCGACGGCCATGCCGGCAATGATCGCGTAGACGTTCTTCAGTGCACCGCCCAGTTCGACGCCGAAGCGGTCGCTGCTGGCATAGACGCGGAAGGTGCGCCCGTGCAGCACAGCCTGCACCCGCTGGCACAATTGCTCGTCCTCACTGGCGACCACGGTGGCGGTCAGCGCGTGCTCGGCAATCTCGCGGGCCAGGTTGGGGCCGGACAGCACGCCAATGCGGGCCTCAGGCGCGATTTCTTCAAGGATCTGGCTCATCAGCTTGAAGCTCTGCGCTTCAATGCCCTTGGTCAGGCTGACCAGGTACTTGCCGCGCAGCAATTCGGCATGCGGCGCCAATACGCTGCGCAGGGCACTCGACGGCAACGCGACAAAGATCAGGTCGCTGGCTTGCAAGGTGGCCAGCAGGTCGTTGACCGGCTCGACACCGTCCTGAAGGCGGATGCCCTTGAGGTAGCGCGGGTTCTCGCGGTTGACCCGCATCGCCTCGGCCTGCTCAGGGTCGCGCATCCATTGGCGCACCGGCACGCCATTCTCGGCCAGCAGGTTCGCCACGGCGGTGCCGAAGCTGCCGCCTCCCAGAACTGCAACAGGGTGCTGTTCAGTCATATTCAATCCGTTAAAGCCATAAGTTAAGTGGCGACCAAGCCATTATACGGCGCGCCTGCTACAGAGCCAGTGCCGGGGCTGATTCGGGTTCGCCATGGTATTTCTGGTGCCTGTGTGATCGCGCGCAGGCAATTCGAACCCAGGCCACTGGCAAAACCTTCCCGGTCAGTTACCATGCCTGTTTCAACTCTGAGACAAGGCTGTCCTGTGTTCCCTGGCCCGCCCCCCTACCCTCGCCTGTTGCTGCTGACCGCATTGCTCGGTGGCTCGGCCATGGCCGACGACATGTTCATCGACAACACGGACCTGCCGCAGGTTCTGACCGCCACGCGCCTGAAACAATCCCCGGCGGCGGTGCCCGGCAGCATGACCGTGCTTGATAACGAACTGATCCGCGCCAGCGGCGCCCGCGACATCCCCGAATTGCTGCGCCTGGTACCCGGGATGATGATCGGCTATGGCGCCGGCAACCAGCCGACCGTCAACTACCACGGCAGCAACGTCAACGAAGCACGGCGCATGCAGGTACTGATCGACGGCCGCTCGGTGTACCGTGCCGGCCTGGCCACGGTCGACTGGAGCGACATCCCGGTGGCCATCGAGGACATCGAGCGCATCGAGGTATTCCGCGGCCCCAACACCGTCAGCTATGGCGCCAACGCACTGATGGCGGTGGTCAACATCCTCACCCGCAACCCGGCCGACAGCCACGGTACACGGATGAAACTGACCCGCGGCCAGGACGGCATCAACGACTACTACCTCAGCCACGGTTTCGGCTGGGACGGTGGCGACCTGCGCCTGTCGGTGTCCGGCCAGCAGGACGACGGCTTCGACGAAAACCAGTTCGGCCAGGACTACCGCGACAGCCGCCGCCTGAACCGCTTCAACCTCAGTGTCAGCCACGTCCTGGCACCGGACCAGACCCTGGAATGGCAACTGGCGGCCAAAGAAGGCAGCAACCAGCGGCCGTATACGTATCAGCCGGTATTCCCCTACGTCACCCAGACCGGTGACAACGCCGACGTCAACGCCAAGGACTACGCCGGCTCAGTACGCTGGAACATCGATTTCAACCCCGAGCACAGCCTGTATGTGCAGGGCTCGGCGCAGCATTTCGACCGTCAGCAGGTCTGGCGCGCCTGCGATGCGGCGCTGTCGTTCAGCCCCGAGCTGACCCGCTTGTGGCAGATGAACCCCGACTTCGCCGAAAAGGTCGCCCGAGGGGCGAACAACCCGCCGAGCAGCAGCAACCCCGAAGAACAGGCGCTGGTCGATGCGATCAAAGACCAGTGGAACAACCAGGGTGGCAAGAACGTGGTGTGTGGCGATGTCGACCAGAGCACCCGAGAAACCCGCTACGACCTGGAAATCCAGGACACCCTGAGCCTGACCGACAGCCTGCGCCTGCTCAGCGGCATGAACTACCGCTATGATCGCGCCGATTCGCAGACTTACTTCAACGGCAGCATCGACGACCAGACCTGGCGCCTGTTCGGCCAGCTGGAATGGCGCGCCGACGAGCACTGGATTCTCCAGGGTGGTGCGATGCTCGAGGATTCGCGCCTTTCCGGCAGCTCACTGACCCCGCGCATGGCGGTCAACTACCTGATCACGCCACGCCACGGCCTGCGCGCGGTGTACTCCGAGGCCGTGCGCTCGCCGGACATGTTCGAGAACAACGTCAACTGGAGCTACACGGTCAAGAACCTGAACCCCGCAGCGTTCGGCCAGCGCAATGCCGAATACTTCGTCAAGACGCGCGGCCCGGGCGACCTCGAGCAGGAGCGCATGCGCTCGCGCGAGCTGGGTTACAACGGCTACTTCAGCGACATCGACCTGAACATGGATGTGAAGGTGTTCTATGACGAGATCACCGGAATGATCAGCGAGCCCCTGAAGAACAATCAGTACATCGCCAGCAACGCCAACAAGGCCCGCTTTACCGGCAGCGAAGCACAGTTCGACTGGCACCTGGCGCCACGCGATCGCCTGCGCCTGACCTATGCCTATGTCGATGCCTGGGCCAGCAACCCCGCCGACAGCGCCAACACCGCCCGCAACAGTGGTTCGGCCGGGTGGATGCGCGAATGGGGCGAAGGCTGGTCCAGCGCGCTGTTCTACTACGGCGACGATGCGCTCAACCAGTACCGTTACGAGCGCCTCGACCTGCGCGTGGCCAAGCGTTTTCGCATCGAAGGCAGCAACCTGGAACTGGCCGCGCTCTGGCAGCAACGCCTGGACGACGAACCGACCACATCGATTCAGAACCGTTATGACAGCCGCCACCGCCTGAGCGTCAGCGCGGAGCTGGAGTTCTGATGGCCCGGCTGCTGCGCCTGCTGCTGTTCTGCCTGTGGCCGCTGGGTTCGCTGTCCGCCAGCGAAATCCTGCTGGTCGGCGGCGAAGACCAGCCAGGCGTGCGCAGCTTCGTCGAAGCGCTGCAAGCCCGCCGCAGCCATGACCAGGTGCGCTTCCAGAGCGTCGCCGAGCTGGCCCGGCCAGGCCAGCTCAAGGCTGACGTGCGCCTGGTGCTGCTCGACAACGCCGCACTGGAGTGGCGCCTGGCTGAAAGCAATGGGCCGCCTGCCTTGGCCATGCGCATCAGCCGAGTACAGGCTGAACAACGCCTGGGAAAGTCGCGCCCCGCGTACCTGACCCTGCTGTGGAGCGACCCGCCCATGGCCCGGCAACTGCGCCTGGCCCGCTACCTGTTACCCCAAGCCCGGCGCATTGGCGTGCTGTACGGTGAGCACAGCCATTTTCTGCTCGACGAACTGCGCCAGGCGGCACGCCCGCTGGGCCTGGAAATCGTCGCCCAGGACTGGCCGGACCAGCGCGACAGCCGCCCCTTGCAGCACCTGCTGGGCAACAGCGACGTGCTGCTCGCCCTCGACGACCCCGAGCTATACAACCCGAAAACGGCAAAGAACCTGCTGCTCAGCAGCTATGGCCGGCAAATGGCACTGATCGGCCCGAATGCCGGCTTCGTCCGTGCCGGCGCCCTGGCCAGCACCTACAGCGACCAGGATGACTGGCTGGCTGTGCTCGACCAGTTGCTCGACCAATCACCGGCGCGCTGGCCGCGCAGCCTATACCCGGCGCACTACGGCGTGAGCGGCAACCAGCAGGTGGCACGCGCCCTGGGCCTTGAACCGATCGATCCGAACGCCACTGCCAAGGCCCTGGCCGCAGGAGAACCCACCCCATGAGCAAACGCCTGAGCTGGGACATCCACACCCGCACCCAGATCATCAGCCTGGGCCCGGCGCTGTTGCTGACCTTGCTGTTGATCAGTTTCTTCACGTTCGTGCGGATCCAGGATCTGCGCCAGGAGCTGAACCACACCGGGCAACTGATTGCCAACCAGCTGGCGCCCGCCTCCGAGTACGGGGTCATATCCGGTAACAATGAAGTACTCGAAGGCCTGATGCGTGCCACCCTGAGCATCCCCCACGTGCGCTTCCTCGAGGTGCAAGACAGCCGCAACCATATATTGGTGTACGTCGAGCAGCAGGACGAGAGCAACAACCGTGCGCAGCAGGTGGAGGTGTTCCAGGCGCCGATTCGCCTGCAGCAGATCCGCCTGGACAGCGACTTCCTGCAACAGGGCAAAGCGCCAACACCGGCCATCGGCGACGATTACCTGGGCCGAGTGATCGTCGGCATGTCCGACGATGCGTTCAGCCAGCGCCAGCAGGAGATCGTGATCAAGGCAGGCATCCTGGCGCTGTTCGCGTTGCTGTTCACCTTCCTCCTCGCCCGTCGTCTGGCCATGAGCCTGGCCAAACCGATCAGCGACATGAGCCATGCGGTGAAGGCTATCCAGCAGGGTGAATACAACGCGCCACTGCCGGTGGTCGACGACAGCGAGCTGGGCCACCTGGCGCGCCATATCAACAACCTGGCAAACGCCCTGGACCAGGCCAGCGCCGAACAGAAGCAGGCCATCGCCCAGTTGATCCAGGCACGCGAGGAAGCCGAACAGGCCAACGGCGCCAAGTCGGAGTTCCTGGCGATGATGAGCCACGAACTGCGCACCCCCATGAACGGCGTGCTGGGCATGCTGCAACTGCTGGAAACCACCCAGCTGACCAGCGAACAGGCCGATTACACGGCTGTGGCGAGCGAGTCCACCGGGCATTTGCTGAAGGTCATTAATGACATTCTCGACTTCTCGCGGATCGAACGCACCACGCTGGAGCTCGAGCACATCGACTTCAACCTGGGCGAGCTGATCACCAGCAGCGTGCAGTCGTTCCAGCACAGCGCCCAGCAACGCGGCCTGGAACTGCACCTGCAGTTACCAGCGGATGGCGCGCAGCCCCAGGTGGTTGGTGACCCGACGCGGATTCGCCAGATCCTGCTCAACCTGATCGGCAACGCCCTGAAGTTCACCGAGCGTGGCCAGGTACAGGTCGAGGCACGCTGGCAGCCGCTCGACCGGCAATTGCTGTGGTTTACCTGCAGCGTGCGCGACACCGGCATCGGCATCGACAGCGAACGCCTGGAAATGATGTTCGTGGCCTTCCAGCAGGCTGACAGCTCGATCTCGCGGCGCTACGGCGGCACCGGCCTGGGCCTGTCGATCGCCCGCACCTTGGCCGAACGCATGGGCGGCAAGCTGCGCGGTGAAAGCCGCGAAGGGCTGGGCTCGACCTTTACCCTGGAAATGCCGCTGCCCCTGGCTATCGACACGCCGGCAACGCGGCCCGGTGCCTCTGGGGGCATTGCGCCACTTGAGGTGGGTAAGCGCATCCTGCTGGTGGAAGACAATCCGGTCAATCAAAGCGTCATCGAAGCCATGTTACGTAGCCTGGGGATGGACGTCAGCGTGGCCCACGACGGGCTACAGGCAGTGGAACAGGTAAGGCAGCAGCCGTTTGCCGCAGTGCTGATGGATTGCCGCCTGCCCCAAGTGGATGGCTACGAAGCCACCCGGCGTATCCGCCTGTTGCCGGCCTGCGGCCAATTGCCGATCATCGCCCTGACGGCCAATGCCTTGCAGGGCGACCGCGAGCGTTGCATGGCCGCCGGCATGAACGATTACCTGAGCAAACCGTTCCGCCGCACCGAGTTGCAGCGGGTATTGCAGCGCTGGTTACCAGGCCGCACAGCGGCGACTGGCGATAAATGCTAAAGTGCGGCAGTCTTAAGTACTGGACAGGACCTTGTTCGGACCTGAAAATAGACGTTTCAGTGCACACCTGTACTTCTTTCACCAGGTGCGCTGTGACTTTCACCACAACGCAATAGTCTACCTGTAGGCTGCCGTCCCAGAAGCAAGAAGGGTCGGCCGGGAAGATTCATCCCCTGCCACAGGGGGTTATTGAGGAGCTCGCATGACCAAACAACACGCCTTTACTCGGGAAGACCTGCTGCGCTGCAGTCGCGGTGAGCTGTTCGGCCCAGGTAATGCGCAACTGCCCGCGCCGAACATGCTGATGGTCGATCGCATCACCCATATCAGCGAAGAAGGCGGCAAGTACGGCAAAGGTGAGTTGGTCGCCGAGCTGGATATCACCCCGGACCTGTGGTTCTTCGCCTGCCACTTCGAAGGCGACCCGGTGATGCCAGGCTGCCTGGGCCTCGACGCCATGTGGCAGCTGGTCGGCTTCTTCCTCGGCTGGCAAGGCCTGCCGGGCCGTGGCCGTGCGCTGGGTTCGGGGGAAGTGAAATTCTTCGGCCAGGTGCTGCCTACCGCCAAGAAAGTCACCTACAACATTCACATCAAGCGCGTCCTGAAGGGTAAGCTGAACATGGCCATCGCCGATGGCTCGGTCAGCGTCGACGGTCGCGAGATCTACACCGCCGAAGCCCTGCGGGTCGGCGTGTTCACCTCCACTGACAATTTCTAAGGGTTATTCGCATGCGCCGCGTCGTTATCACTGGTCTGGGCATCGTATCGTGCCTGGGCAATGACAAAGCTACCGTCACCGAAAACCTGCGCAACAGCCGTCCGGGTATCCGTTACAACCCGGAATACAAGGAAATGGGGCTGCGTAGCCAGGTTTCCGGGTCCATCGACCTCAACCTCGAAGAACTGATCGACCGCAAGGTCTACCGCTTCGTCGGCCACGCTGCTGCCTACGCCTACCTGGCGATGCAGGACGCGATCAAGGACTCCGGCCTGACCGAAGAGCAGGTGTCCAACCCGCGTACCGGCCTGGTTGCCGGCTCCGGCGGCGCCTCGACCCTGAACCAGATGGAAGCGCTGGACACCCTGCGCGAAAAAGGCGTCAAGCGCGTCGGCCCATACCGCGTCACCCGCACCATGGGCAGCACCGTTTCGGCATGCCTGGCCACCCCGTTCAAGATCAAGGGCATCAACTACTCGATCTCGTCGGCCTGCGCCACTTCCGCGCACTGCATCGGCACCGCCCTGGAGCAGATCCAGTGGGGCAAGCAGGACATCGTCTTCGCCGGCGGTGGTGAAGAAGAGCACTGGAGCCAGTCGTTCCTGTTCGATGCCATGGGCGCCCTGTCGACCAAGCGCAACGAAACCCCTGAACTGGCTTCGCGCGCCTACGACGCTGACCGTGACGGTTTCGTCATCGCGGGCGGCGGCGGCATGGTCGTGGTCGAGGAGCTGGAACACGCCCTGGCCCGCGGCGCCAAGATCTACGCCGAAATCGTCGGCTACGGTGCAACCTCTGACGGCTACGACATGGTCGCACCGAGCGGTGAAGGTGCCATCCGCTGCATGCAGCAGGCACTGTCCACCGTCGACACCCCGATCGACTACCTGAACACTCACGGGACCTCGACGCCGGTCGGTGACGTTGCCGAGATGAAAGGCGTTCGCGAAGTGTTTGGCGACAAGGCACCGAAGATCAGCTCGACCAAGAGCCTGTCGGGCCACTCGCTGGGCGCCGCTGGTGTGCACGAGGCGATCTACTGCCTGCTGATGATGGAAAACAACTTCATCGCTGGCTCGGCCAACATCGACGAGCTGGACCCGGAAGTCGCCGACCTGCCGGTACTGCGCAAAACCGAAGAAAACGCCAAGATCGACACGGTCATGAGCAACAGCTTCGGCTTCGGCGGCACCAACGCCACCCTGGTGCTCAAGCGCTGGGAAGGCAAGTAAGACGCTGCTGCGGCAAGTGAAACGCCCCGACTGGTTCGGGGCGTTTTCATTTATACCGCCTGTACCGGCCTCTTCGCGGGTAAACCCGCTCCCACAGGTACTGCACAGACTTCGGGATCTGTGGGGTCCCTCTAGGAGGTACTGCACG
>NZ_BCAZ01000066.1:0-28335 GCF_001320205.1 Pseudomonas sp. NBRC 111123 | reverse complement strand
GCGACACAAGGCCGCTCCTACAGGCCTGTATTACCGTTCGCGCAGGGCTTCCCGGGCCCGGTTCAGGGGCTTGATCAGGTAATCGAGGATGGTCTTCTCACCGGTGCGGATGTCCACGGTGGCAATCATCCCGGGCACGATCGCGAAGTGCTTGCCAGCCTTGTTGGTCAGGCTGTCCTGCTCGGTGCGGATGAACACCCGGTAGTAGTAGATCTCCGGTTTCACCTCATCCTGCAGGGTATCTGGCGATATCCCGACCACCTTGCCGTCCAGCCCGCCATACACCGAGTAGTCATAGGCACTGATCTTGACCTTGGCTGCCTGGTCGGGGTGGATGAAGGCGATGTCCCGCGGGGCGATGCGTGTCTCTATCAGCAGGCGCTCGTCCATCGGCACGATCTTCATCACTTGCCCGCCGGGTTGCACCACGCCGCCCAGGGTGTTGACCTCGATGTCCTTGACGATGCCGCGCACCGGCGAGCGCAAGGTCAGGCGTGTCAGCGAGTCACTGCGCCCGCGGATCACTTCCGACAGGCTGTCGGCTTCGGCACTGGCCTTGGCCAGCTCTTCGCGCGCCCGCACCAGGTACTCGGAGCGTGCCTCGTTGGCTTTGAGTTCCAGCTCCGAGCGCTGGCGGTTCAGGCGGATCACTTCGACCCGGCTGGAGGCACCCATCTTGGCCAGGTTCTCGGTGATCTTCAGCTCTGCGCGCACCAGCCGCAGCGAGTCCTCGATACCGGCCAAGGTCTGCTCCAGGCCGCGGCGGCGGGTTTCGTACAGCGCTGTCTCGGCATCGATCAGCTCGGGCGAGTCACGCAGGCTCTCCGGGAAGCTCAGCGGCTTGCCAGTGACCTCGGCACGCAGGCGCGCCACGCTGGCCTTGGCCGCACGGTACTTGGCTTCGCTTTCGCCAACGCTGGAGGCGGTCTTGGTCGGGTCGAGCTGGGCAAGGACCTGGCCGCGTTCGACCAGGTCGCCTTCGGCCACGTTCATCTCGGCGACGATGCCGCCTTCGAACGACTGGATCACCTGCTCGCGTGAACTGGGGATCACTTTGCCGGTGCCGGTGGACACCTCAGTCACCTCGAACCAGGCGGCCCAGGCCAGAAACGCAGCAAGCATGATTGCGCAAGTCATGATGACGCGGCCGGCGCGCAGCACAGCCTGGTCGTCCTGGCCATCCAGGTAGGACGCGGGGAGTTCGTGGTTGCTCATGCATGCGCTCCTTGCAGCTTGGCCAGGGCGGCGTCGCGTTTGTCGTCGATGACGATGCGCCCGCCGTCCAGCACGATGATGCGGTCCACGCGCTGCAGCACGCTGAGGCGATGGGTGGCGATCACCAGGGTGCGGCCCTGGCAGAAGCGTTCGAGGTTATCCAGCAGCTTGCGCTCGGTGACGTCGTCGAGCGAGGCGGTGGGTTCGTCGAGCAGCAGCACCTGCGGTTGGCGCACCAGCAGGCGCGAGAGCACCAGGGCCTGGCGTTGCCCGCCGGACAGGCCCTGGCCGCCTTCGAGGATCAGGTGGTCGAGGCCCTTGGGCAAGTGGCGGACGAAGTCCAGCGCACCGGTGGCGGCCAGTGCAGCCACCAGTTCCTGGTCGCTGGCCTGGCCGGCACCGAGGGTGAGGTTTTCCCGCAGGGTGCCGTGGAACAGCCGGGCATACTGGGCCAGCAGGCCGACGTCACGGCGCAGGTCGGCCGGGTCGAGGTGGTTCATGGCGATGCCATCGAGGCTGACTTCGCCCTGGCTCAGGTCCATGGCACCGCCCAACGCCTGCAGCAGGGTCGATTTGCCGGCGCCGTTGCGCCCGAGCACGGCGATGCGTTCGCCGGGCTGGATGTCGAGCTGGGCGATATTCAGCACCGGTGGGGCTTCGGGGCTGTAGCGGAAGTTGGCCTGGCGCAGCGCATATTCGCCACGGATCGCCGGCAAATGCACGCGGGCTTCGCCTTCAGGGTGATCGACCGGTGACTGCATCAGCTTGTCCAGTCCCTGCAGGGCCACCTTGGCTTGCTGCCAGCGGGTCAGCACATGGGTCAGCTGCGCCAGCGGCGCCATCATCCGCGACGACAGCATCGAGGCCGCCACCAGGCTACCGGTGGTGAGGTCACCGGCAATCACCATCGGCGCACCGATCACGATGACCACGGCAAATACCGCGCCCTGCACGTTCTGGGTCCAGGTCACCAGGCCGTTGGTCAGGGTACGCAAGCGCAGGTTGGTGTGCGCGCAGGCGGCGTTGTACTGGTTCCACTGGCGCTCGAAGCGCGCCTCGGCCTGCAGCGCCTTGATCTCGTCCAGGCCCTGGATGCTTTCCACCAGCATGGCGTTGCGCAGCGATGACTCGCGCATCGAGGCATTGGCCAGCACCGCCAGGCGCCGTTGCGCGAGCAGCCCCGGGATGACCATGGCCAGCAGCGCCACCAGCGGAATGAACACCAGTACCCCACCGATCAGCCAGAACACCAGCAGGAACAACAGGAAGAACGGCAAGTCGGCCAATGCCGTTGCGGTGCTCGAAGTGATCAGGTCGCGGATCGATTCAAGCTCGCGCAACTGGGAGATGAACGAGCCGGTGGATTTCGGCCGTGCCGAGTTGCGCAGGCGCAGCGCATGGCCGTAGACCAGGTCAGACACCCGCAGGTCGGCACGCTTGCCCAGCAGGTCGGTGACCTTCAACCTCAGCAGGCGCATGCTGAAGTCGAAAACCAGCGCCAGCACCACGCCACCGAACAGCACGTACAGGGTTGGCAATGACTCGGCGGGGATCACCCGGTCATATACCTGCATCGAAAACAGCACCCCGGCCAGGGCCAGCACGTTGGCCACCAGCGAGGCGACCATCACTTGACCGTACGGGCGCAGGTCGCGCAGCACGATGCGGGTGAACCAGTGGCGATCGTAGGGCGCGGTGTAGTCGTCGGTGCGCACATCGCGCAGCGGCCGTGCCGGGCGCATCAGTGCGACGCGGTTGATGCGCCCTTCGAGCGCATCGCGGGGCAGGCGCGAGGTCAGGCGCTGGTCGCCGGCGAAGACCACGGCCAGTTCGTTCTCCTCGGTCACCGCTTCGACCGTGGCCAGTTGGCCGTCGTCCAGTTCCAGCACCAGTGGCGTGCGCCACTGGCGCAGGGCCTTGGCGTCATAGCGCACGAAGCGCAAGGTCAGGCCGGCCTGGCGCGCCATGTGCCGGAGGATTTCATCCAGCGGGCGTGCATCCTCGACCGCTGCCAGGCGAATGCGTTGGGGCGAGACATCAAGGCGATAGTGATGGGCGACCTGCAACATCGCTTCCAGCCAGGGCCCCAGGTCGGGCCGGTGCACCACCGCCTGCTCCGGGTTCTGCTCCTGACCGGCCTGGGTCAGCTTGACGGTATCGTTCATGGCTCGATTTCCACCCCTTGCAGGTTGCGCCCTTCCAGCCCGAAGGCGGTACGCAGGGCGCCGGAGTTGTACAGGCAGTCGACATCCAGGCGCAGCAGGTCAGAACGGGTGCCGGCGAGTTCGAAGCGTGACTGGTAGATCTCCTGCTCGGCGTTGAGCAGGTCGAGCAAGGGGCGGGTGCCCAGGTCCAGGTACTGCCGGCCGTATAGTTCACGTGCTTCCTGGATGCTGGTCTGGCGCGCTTCCAGCGCGTTCAGGCGCCGACCTAGCCCGGATGTTTGCGCCATGGCTTCGGCCAGGCCGCGGCGGGCCTGCAGGCGTGCGGCGTCTTCGGCGGAGTCCGCGGCGCTCAGGGCATGGCCAGCGGCGCGGCTGCGGGCGCTGATGGCACCGCCTTGGTAGATGGGCACTTCGACGTTCAGGTAGATGCCGGCCTGGGTGCGGTCCAGGCTTCGGTTGTCGCGGTTGTAGTCGTTGTCCAGGTAGTGATTGACCTGCGGTTGCAGCGACAGCGTGGGGTAGGCTTCGGCCTTGGCCTGGGCCAGTTCAGCCTGGGACTGGGCGCGCAAGGCCAGGGCCATCAGCACGGCCGGCAACCGGTCGCTACCGCCTGTGGAGCGTTTGCAGGCCTGGTTCAACTCCGGTGGCGACTCTTCGGCCAGGGCCGGCGGTGCCACCCGGCCAAGCAATTCGGCCAGGGTCGAACGCCAGCGTTCGTACTGCGACTGGTATTCCTCGAGGGTGGCGCGGGCGCCCTCCACCCGTGACTCGGCCTGGACCACATCGGAGCGGGTGCTGGCGCCCATGTCGCTGCGCTGGCGAGCCATGCTGGCAATGTCACCGACGCCACGGATCTGGTCGCGGGCAATCACCATCAGTTGTTCATAGCGGCGGGTTTCGATCCAGGCGTAGGCGGTGTCACGGGCGAGGTCGTCGACCACCAGCAGGATATTGGCCTGGGCTCGGGTAGCGGCGGCCTGGGCGGCGCTGACGGCATTGTCGACCTTGCCGAAGTCGTAGAGCATCTGCTTCAGCGACAGGTTCAGCGCCTGGCTGCTGCGGTCGCCGCCGTAGCCGGTGTCATAGCCGGTGCGGATACCGCCGGAAATCTGTGGGTAGTAGCCGGCACGGGCGACGTTGATGCCTTCGCCCTGTTTGTACAGGTTGCCGACTGCTTCTGCGATGCTTGGATGCCACTGCGCGGCGGTGAGCACCGCCTCGGCCAGCCCCAGCCGGTCGCCATTGCTGGCGGCCTGGCCGGAAGGTGGGCGGGCGGGAATGGCTTCGGGCGCGTCGCGCATCAAAGACGGCCCGATGGTACGCAGCCTGGGATCTATGTCATCGGCTGCCTGGGCAACCGGGGTGAGGTTCAACACCAGGAGCCCGAAGGCTCCCAGCCACAGCGGTGACAGCGGACTGCTTCGCTTCACGTAATTCCCTTACTGCTGTTCTCCCTTGCCGCCGGGCGGTGTGCCCGGCGGAGTGCAGCGGCCTCAGACGACATGGATGCTGTTCTGCACCCAGAGGTGGTGACTTGGATCTTCCTGGGCCGTGTATTGGTTATAGTCGATACCTTCGACAGTTTGGTTTCCGACCAGGGTCCAGTTGTCTGTCATGTGCACTGAGTCTTTGTCATCCCCCTTGATGATCAGCGTGTCGTTGCCGGTTTCGGTGATTGCCACCACGTCCGCCAGGTTGAGGGTCAGCGCCACCGCACTGGTATGGTTGAGGTCGATCACTTCAATGTTGTGGATACGTTCGGCCAGGGTGCCCAGGTCGATGCTGGCATCGCCGCCGCCCCACAGCAGGGTGTCGGTACCGGTGCCGCCATCGACGCTGGCGAAGTTCTGGTCGACCACTTCGAGGATGTCGTTGCCAGCGCCGCCCTCCAGGGTGATGTGCCCACCGTGGCTGCCGACCAGGTGGTCGTTGCCATCGGTGCCGGCGAGCACTTCGCTGGACGCGGTAGCGGCGACACTGGCCAGCGCCACGCTGTCGTCAGCGGTGTCGGCCACCAGCGCGGAGAAGCTGGTGATGTTGGCGGCGTTGTCCAGGTTGACGGTGAGCGTGGCGGTGTCGGTGGTGCCGTTGGGGTGGGTCAGTTCGTAGGTGAAGGTATCGTGCTGGCCGATCACCGCGGAGGTCAGCCCGCTGTTGAGGGTGTAGGTATAGCTGCCGTCCGCGTGCACCAGCAGCGTGCCATAGGTACCGGCCACGCTGACCCCGTTGTAGCCAGGGATGGTGAAGGTGTTGGCGGCCGTCAGCACACTCAGTACGGTCAGTGCCGAGCCCAGGTTGTCGGTACCGGCAGGGTCGGTGATCAGGTTGCCGCTGGCCACCGTGGCACTGCTGACCACGAACTCGGTGAGGTGCGTGGTGGTGGTGTTGAGGCTGGTGGTGATCGAGCTGGCCAGGCCGATGCCGCCGGCGCTGACCACGATGTGGTAAGTGCCGGCGCCCTGATTCTGGAAGGTATAACCCGCACCGCCTCCAAGCAGGCTGATCAGCGAGCCGCCGTTGACCGTCTCCACCAGCACGTATTGGCCGGTGGCCGGGTTGAGCTTGAGCAGCTGGATGGTGGTGCCGTTGAGCAGGCCCAGCAGGTTGGTGGAGTTGAGCACCACTTGCAGGTTGGCCGTGGTGTCGGCGGCCACCGTGGTGGTGTAGGTGGCCGAGCGCGAGCCGATCAGCGGCAAACTCAGCGAGCCAAGGGTGGCGCTGCTGCTATCGACCCGGTTGGCCAGGGTGATGTGGCTGCTGTCGATGTCATTGACCGCATCCACCACGGTGGCCGGTGCGCCCAGGTTGCTGTCGTTCCAGATCTCCGTGGCCTGCGGGCTGTCGATGCGCACGTAGAGATTGGCGGTGGCAGTCAGCCCGTTCGGGTGCACCAGCTCATAACTGAACACATCGACCTTGCCGACGCTCGACGGGCTGCCGCTTGGCGTGTACGTGTAACTGCCGTCGGCATGGATAACCAAGGTGCCGTACTGGCCCTGCACCGTGGTCCCTGCACCGCTGGCCGCCGTCACGTAGGTACCGTTGATCAGCACCTTCAACACGGCGCCGCTGTCCGGGCCGAGGGCGTCGACCACGCCATTGGTGCCGGGGTCGGTGATGACGTTACCCGAGGTGGCGGTGCCGCTGCCGGTGAACTGGGTAAGGCTGCTGGCCTCGATGTCCAGGCTGGTGGTGACCTGGGTCACCAGGCCGATGCCGCCGCTGGCTACGGTCAGTCGGTAGTCGCCGGCCTGCAGCTTGCCGATGTCCACCTGCAGGCCCAGCGGCAACACGATCAGGTCGAGCAGCCCTTGGGTGTTGCCGGTGGCGATCGTCACCCAGGCGCCGGCAGCGTTCTTCACCTGCAGGGTGAAGGTGGAGTTGTTGAGCAGCGCCAGCACGCTGTTGGTGGTCAGTGTCAGGGTCGGGTCGACCGTGGTGCCGGCCGCCACCGTCCAGGTGTAGGTCTTGCTGAAGCCCGACAACAGGGTGGTAAAGCTGTCGGTGTAGGTGGTGGTGGCGGTGACCGGTGCCAGGTTGACGGTGGCGGTAGCCAGGTTGTTGCTGGCGATGACCGGAGCATTGGCGTCGATGTCCGGCGCAGTGATATTGACGTTGCCGGAGACATTGTTGCGTGGGTCGGTCAGGGTCACCGACAGCACCTGGCCGTTGTCCTGGGCCGGGCTCAGGGTGACGGTAAAGGTGCCGTTCGGCTGCACCACGGCGGTTTGCAGCACAGTGCCGCCGGCACTGCGCACGGTCACCGTGGCGCCGACCTCGCCGGTGCCGGTGAGGGTGGTGCCGTCGCTGCTGATCACCAGGTTGCTGGCGTTGGCCGGCGGGGTCAGGTCTGGGGCGGTCAGCGCCGTGGCGGTGGAGGTGTTGCCGGCGGCATCGGTGAGGGTGACGGTCAGCGCCTGGAAGTTGATTTGCGCTGTGCTCAGGCTGACCACGTACTGGCCGTTGCTGCCTACCGTGGCAGTGCCAAGGACGGTGCCGGCACTGTTGCGTACGGTCACCGTGCTGCCGATCTGGCCCGAGCCGCTGACCGAAGTGCCGTTGGCGTTGATGGCGGCCACTGGCGCGGTCGGCGGGGTGGTGTCCGGTGCGGTGATGCCGGTGCTGCCAGACTGGTTGCCAGCCGCGTCGGACTGGCGCACCACCAGTGCCTGGCCATCGTTCTGTGCGCTGGTCAGGGTGATACTGAAGGTGCCGTTGGGCTGGACGATGGCGCTGCCGAGGGCGCCGCCGGGGCCTTGCACGGTTACGGTCGCCCCCGGCTCGCCGCTACCGGTGAGCACGGTGCCAGCGCCGTTGATGACCAGGTTGGTCGGCGCCAGCGGGGCCTGGGTGTCCGGCGCCGTGTAGTTGGTGGTTCCAGACACATTCAGTGCGGCATCGGCCTGGCTCAGGCTCAGCACCTGGCCGTTGAGCTGGGCACCGTTGAGGTTGATGCTGAATGCGCCAGCGCCGTTGACCAAGCCGCTGCCGAGCACATTGCCGCCCGCATCGCGCACGGTCACCGTGGCCCCGGCTTCACCGGTACCGGTCAGCACCAGGCCGTTGGCCGACAGCCCGGTGACCACCGGGTTTGCCGGTGGAGTGATATCGGCAGCGGTGACGAACACCGGTTGCGATTCACCCCCGAGCAGCGACACCGATGTCACCGACAGGTGTTGCCCATTGAGCTGGGCGGCGCTCAGGGTAATGCTGAAACCACCATTGCCGATGTTGGCCGAGCCGCTGCCGATCAGGTTGCCGGCGGCATCGTAGACGCGGATCGAGGTGCCGGCGGCGGCGGTGCCTGTGAGGGTCAGGCCATTGGCGGCCAGCGTAACGTTGATCGGTGGCTCTGGCGGTGGCACCAGCGGCGTGACATAGCTGGCCACTGCCGAGGTGTTGTTGGCGGCATCGGTCTGGGTCACCGCCAGGGTGGCCGCCGAACCGGGTGCAGGTAAGAGGCTGATCGAGAAGTTGCCGCCACTGTCGACCTGGCCGGTGCCGATGACCTGGCCGCCGAAACTGACCGTTACGGTCGCGCCAGCTTCACCACGCCCGGTAAGGATGTCGTAGGTGTTGCTGATGGCGAGGTTGGTGACAGCAGCGGGCGGTGAGGTGTCGGCGGTCTGGTACTCGGCCGGCAGTGAGATGTTTCCGGCGCTGTCGGTGGACGTCACGGTCAGCAGCTGGCCATTGTTCTGCGCCGGGCTCAGGGTGACGGTGAACTCGCCGCCTGCCGGTACCGTGACGGTGCCGACCACGGTGCCGGCAGGGTTGCGTACGGTGATGGTGGAGCCCACTTCACCACTGCCGGTGAGCAGCGTGCCGTTCCCGGTCAGGGTAAGGTTGCCGGGCTGCACCGGCGGGGTCAGGTCGGGCGCGGTCAGTTGCAGAGGCGCGGACGGGTTGCCGGTGGCGTCCTGGGCGATCACGGTCAGCACCTGGCCGTTGATCTGCGCGGCGTTCAGGTTGAGCACGAAGGCACCGTCGGGGTCGATGGTGCCTTGGCCGACCAGGTTGCCCTGGCTGTCCATCACGGTGACCTGCGCGCCAGCCTCACCGGTACCGATCAGTTGCGTACCGCTGCCGTTGAGGCTGGCGACCACGGTGGCCGGCGGTGTGATGTCGATGGCGGTCACCGAGCTGATCGGCGAGACGTTGCCACTGGCATCGGTCAGGGTCACGTGCAGGAGCTGACCGTTGAGCTGTGCCGGGCTCAGGTTGACCACGAAGGTACCGTTCGCTCCCACCGTGGCCGTGCCGATTTCGGTGGTGCCGGCGAACACGCGCACGGTGCTGCCGGCTTCACCGGTACCGCCGAGCTGGTCGCCGGCGGCGTTGAGCCGCAGGCCGAGTGCCGCATCGGGTGGCGTCAGGTCTGGAGCATTGACCGTGACGGGTTGGCTGATGTTGCCGGGTGGGTCGGCCTGTTGAACCGACAGCACCTGCTGGTTGATCTGCGCAGGGGTGAGCTCGACGCGGAAGCTGCCGTCGGCGAGCACCGTGGTGGTGCCCAGCTGCACACCGGCAGCGTTGTTCACGGTGACTGTCGCACCGGGCTCACCGCGGCCACTGACCACACTGCCGTCGGCGTTGATGACTACATTGGTGAGGATGTCTGGCGGTGTGAAGTCCGGGGTTTGCAGCGTGGCTGTTGCCGACACGTTGCCGGCAACGTCGGTCTGGGTGAGGCTGAGCTGCTCGGCGTTACCCAGGGCTGGGTTGAGGGTCAGGGTGAAGTGGCCGCTGGCGTCGACGAGGGCCGTGCCGATCTGCTGGCCGGCCGGGTTGGTCACGGTCACCGTGGCACCGGCCTCGCCACGCCCGGTAATGGTCGCACCGTCGCTGGCAATGGCCAGTTCGGTGGGCGCAGCCGGTGGCGTGGTGTCAGGCGCGGCGATGCTGGTGGCATTGGACTGGTTGCCGGCGGCATCGGTCAGCACCACTTGCAAGGCCTGGCCGTTGGCCTGTGGTGGGTTGAGGGTGACCTGGAAACTGCCGTTGCTCATCACCGTGGCGGTGCCTAGCACGGTGCCGTCGGCAGCGACGACTTTTACGGTGGCATTGGCTTCGCCGGTCCCGTTGAGCAGGCTGCCGCCAGCGGCAAACGCCAGGTTGCCCGGCGCATCCGGTGCAGTGATGTCTGGCGCGGTGAGGGTGACGCTGTTGGATTCGTTGCCGGCAGCGTCAGTTTGCGCGGCGCTGAGTCGTTCACCGTTGACCTGCGCGGCGGCGAGGTTGAGGCTGAAGTTGCCATCGGCGCCGACCACGGCGGTGCCCAGTTCGGCCCCACCACTGCCGAGCACGGTCACGGTGGCACCTGGCTCGCCGCGGCCGGTAAGCACCAGGCCGTCGTTGGACAACGCCAGGTTGCTCAGCGGTTGTGGCGCAGTGGTGTCCGGTGCCTGCAGGTCGGATGGCAGCGAAGCGCTGCCATCGGTCCCTACCGCAGTGACTTGCAGCAGCTCACCGTTGGCCTGGGCGCTGCCGAGGTTGACGGTGAAGTTGCCGTCGTTGCCGACCGGCGCGGAGCCCAGCAACACGCCACCCGGGCCGTAGACGTTGACTGTGTTGCCCGGCGCGGCGCTACCGGTGACGACCAGGCCATTGGCGGAAAGCACCAGATTATCGGGTGCATCAGGCGCCAACTCACCCGGCGCGGTGACGGTTTGGGCTGGCGAGGCATTTTGTGCCGCGTCGGTCTGCACCACGCTGAGGTTTTCGCCGGTGGTGGCAGCCGGTGCAAGCGTCACGGTGAAACGCCCGTCGCTGCCCACCGTGGCGGTGCCCAGCGAAGAGCCGCCTGGTGCGCGTACGGTGACGGTGGCACCCGCTTCGCCAGTGCCCGTCAGGGTGGTGCCATCGGGCGACACCGCCAGGTTGGCGACGGCCGCTGGTGGTGTGGTATCGGCAGCGGTATAGGGCGCGGCTGGCGATACGTTGCCTGCCGCATCGGTGGCCGTCACCTGCAAGGTCTGGCCATTAGTCTGGGCACTGCTCAGGGTGACCTGGAAGGTGCCATTGGCGTTGGCCACGGCGGTGCCCAGTACAGTGCCTGCTGCGTCGCGCACGGTGACTGTACTACCGGCCTCGGCACTGCCGTTCAGTTGCAGGCCAGTAGCCGCCAACGCCAGCGCGGTGGGCGCTGCCGGTGGGGTGTGATCCGGTGCGATGACAGCGACGGCGGTCGACGTGTTGTTGCTGGCGTCTGTCTGGGTCACGCTCAGGTGCTGTGCATTGATCTGCGCGCTGGTGAGCGAGAGGGTAAAGCTGCCATTGGCAGCCACCAGGACGGTGCCGATGATGGTGCCGTCCGGGCCGCGCACGGTGACGGTGGCGCCGGCTTCGCCAAGGCCGGTCAAGGTCACGCCATTGTTGTTGAGCACGACATTGGTCAATGCGTCAGGCGGGGTGAGGTCTGGTGTGGCGACGTTCACGGCCGGCGAAACATTGCCAGCGGCATCCAGCTGGCTGACGCCAATGGCTTGGCCAGTGGTTTGCGGGGTGTCGAAGGTGACGGTGAAGCGGCCATCGGCGCCTACGACGGCGGTGCCTAGCACCGTGCCGGCGGCGTTGCGTACCTGCACCGTGGCGCCGACTTCACCGCTGCCAGACAGTTGCCGGCCGTCAGAACTGAGCAGCAGGTTGCTCACTGCTGCTGGTGGTGTGCGGTCCGGGGTTGCCAGGCTGGCCGGGCCGGACACGTTGCCGGCAGCGTCGCTGAGGGTGACCTGCAGCGCACTGCCGGTGGTTTGCGCGCTGGGCAGAGTGATCTGGAACTGGCCGCTCTGGTTGACCGTGCCGGTGGCCAGGATTGCGCCACTGGCATCACGTACGGTCACCAGCGCGCCTACTTCGCCTTGGCCGCTGACCACGGTGGCGGCGCTGTTCAGGCTCAGGCCGGTGGCGGCATCCGGGGCTTGCAGGTCGGGGGCCTGCACCGTGGCGGCCAGCGAGACGTTACCGGCAGCGTCGGCCTGGGTGATGGTGAGGTTCTGTGCGTTGGTCTGCGCGGGTACCAGGGTAACGTTGAACAGGCCATTGCTGCCCACGATGCCTGTGCCCACCACGGTGCCACTGGCATCGGTCACGGTCACGGTCGCGCCCACTTCGCCATGGCCGGAGACCGTGCTGCCGCTGCGGTTGATGACAGGCTGGGTTGGCGCGTCGGGTGGGGTGGTGTCCGGCGCCACGATGGTGGCAGGCACCGACGGGTTGCCGCCGGCCGAAGCGCGAGCACTGACGCTCAGGGTCTGTGCGTTGAGCTGGGCATTGGCGAAGAAGATGCGGAAGAAGCCGTCGCTGCCGACCGTGCCAGTGCCCAGCGTGGTGCCGCCGGAAGTGACAGTGATCAGTGAGCCAACGGTGCCTTGACCTGTCAGCAGGAAACCGTCGGCGCTGATGGCAAGGTTGCTCGGGGCAGCGAGCTCGCTGCCACTGGGCCCGTTCACGGTGATGGCGGTTTCGTTGTTGCCGCTGTCATGGACCACCAGCTGCACGCTGTCGCCAGAAGCCAGCGGCGGGGTGACCTGGACCACGAAGGTCCCGTCCGGGCCGACCGTGGCAGTACCCAGCTCGTTACTGCCATCGCGCACGATGACCGTGGTGCCAGGTTCGGCGGTGCCGCTGATGGTGCCGCCATCGGGGCTGACGGCGATGCCCGTGGCCGGTGCGGGCGGAGTGCTGTCTATTGCGCTGACGCTGGTGGGCTCGGTGCCGTTGCCCGCAGCATCGGTAACCACCACGGTCACCGTCTCGCCGTTGAGCAGGGCGGGCGCCAGTGGCACGCTGAAACTGCCGTCGGGGTTGACCGCCACAGTGGTTTCGACGCCAGTCGCGCTGATCACGGTGACCGAAGCTGCGCCGGGTGCGTTGCCTGTGAGCGCGAGGCCATCGGGGGTGATTGCCAGGTCCGTAGGCTGCGCGGGCGCAGTCAGGTCCGGTGCGGTAGCCTGGGCGGCGCCGGAAGCGACCCCGTGCGTGTCGGTCTGGGTGATGTCGAGGGTCTGGCCGTCCAGTTGCGGTGGGTTCAACGCCACACTGAAGTTGCCGCTGGCCGGCACCACCACGCTGCCCAGCAGATCGCCTGCAGCGTTGCGCACCTCCACGGTCGCGCCGGCTTCGCCGGTACCTTGCACAAGCGTGCCGTTGGCGCTCACCTGCACGTTGCCCGGGGCGGCCGGGCCGCTGGTATCGTCAGCGGTGAAGGGCGCCGAAGGCGAGATGTTGCCGGCGGCGTCGATAAGCAGGACCGACACGGTTTCGCCGCTGGTCTGCGCGGGCGTCAGGGTGATGCTGAACGTGCCGTCCTGATCAACGACGCCGTCGCCGAGCAGTTGCCCGGCCGTATCAAGCACTTGCACGGTAGCGCCAGGCTCACCCTCGCCCGTGAGTGTGATGCCATTGGCGCTCAAGCCCAGGTTTTGGGCTGGCGCGGGGGCTTCGAAGTCGCTGGCGGTCACGGTGTTGGCCGGGGAAGGGTTGCCACCACCGTCGGTCTGGATCACGGTCAGGGTCTGGCCGTTGAGTTGCGGTGGGTCGATGGTCACGCGGAAGCTGCCATTGGCTTCCACCGTGGCGGTGCCGAGGACGACACCGCCGGCGCCGGTGACCTGCACCTGCGCGCCGGGCTCGCCATTACCGGTGAGTTGCGTACCGTTGCTGGACAGCGCCAGGCCGCTGGTGATGGCCGGCGGTGTGCTGTCGGGCGCTGGCAGATCGACGGCAGCCGACACGTTGCCGGTTGGGTCGCGTTGCTCGACGGTAAGCGCCTGGCCGTTGTTCTGCGGTGTGGCGAGGGTGACTTCGAAGTTGCCATTGCCGCCCACAACGGCAGTGCCGAGGACGCTGCCATCGGGGGCGCGTACGGTCACGGTGGCGCCAGGTTCGCCGGTGCCGCTGACCGTGGTGCCAGTGCCGTCGATGATCGGTGTGCCGACGGTTTGCGGTGGGGTGGTGTCTGGTGCGGTGAACGTGACCGGCCCGGCGCTGTTGCCTTGGCTGTCGGCGGCCTCGACCGACAGGCTTTCACCATTGCGCTGCGGCTGGTTGAGGGTGACGTCGAAACGCCCGTCGGCGCTGACGGTGGTGGTGCCCAGCACGGTGCCGTCCGCCGCGCGCACGGTGATGATCGACCCGGCCTGGCCCTGGCCGGTCAGGTGCAGGCCCGTGCTGTCGACGGCCAGCCCGGCAGGTTGCAGCGGGCCGTCCAGGTCGGGCGCAGTGAGGGTGGCGGTAGAACTATTGCCGGCAGCGTCACGCAGTACCACGTCAAGTTGCTGGCCATCGGTTTGTGGCGAATTGAGGGTAACGGTGAAGGTGCCATTGGCACCGACCACGCCAGTGCCCAGTACGTCACCCTGCGCGTTGGTGACCTGCACCGTGGCACCGGCCTCGCCACGACCGGTCAAGGTCAGGCCGTCGGCACCCAGTTGCAGGTCGCTGGCTTGGTTCGGCGGGGTGATGTCCGGGGCAAGGATCTGAGCTGGCAATGAACTGTTGCCATTGGCGTCGATGGCCACCACGTCGAGCAGTTCGCCATTGGCCTGTGCCGGGTTGAGGGGGATGGTGAAGGTGCCATCGTTGCCCACCTGCACGCTGCCGATCACCGTGCCGTTGGCATCGTGCACTTCCACCCGGCTGCCCACCGGGGCGGTGCCGCTGATGGACGCGCCGTCGCCGGCCAGCACCAGCCCGGCAGGGCCTTCCGGTACGGCAGCGTTGGGGATGATGACGGTGAGTGGTAGCGAAGGGTTGCCGGCGGGGTCGGTTTGCACCAGTACGATGGACTCACCGGCGCTGACCGGGCCGTCGAGGTTGATCAGGAAGGTGCCGTTGGCTGATACCACGCCAGTGCCGATGACGGCACCGTTCGCACCCTGTACTTCCACCGTGGCGCCCGGTTCGCCGCGGCCACTGATGACCAGGCTGCCATCGCCCACTATCACGTTGCTGATGAGCGCCGGCGCAGTGGTGTCCGGTACGGTGAACTCAAGCGGCGCAGAGGTATTGCCGGCGGCATCGGTGACGCTGATGGCCAGGTGTTCGCCATCGGCCTGCGCCGGGTTGAGGGTGAGGCTGAAGTTGCCATCCGGGCCGACGATGCCCCTGCCGATCAGGTTCCCGTCGGAGTCGCGCACTTCGACCCGGGCGCCGGGCTCGCCCCTGCCGGTGAGCGTTACGCCATTGCTCAGGGAGAGCTCGGTGGGTTGCCCCGGGGCCTGCAGGTCAGGGGCTGTCAGCGGGCTTGACGTCGAGACGTTGCCAGCTGCATCGGTCAGGGTGACCTGCAGCGCCGAGCCATCGGTCACTGGCGAGGTCAGTTGCAGGGTGAAACTGCCGTCCGGCTGGACGGTGCCGGTGCCTACCACCTGGCCTTGATCGTTGAGCACAGTGACTGTGGCGCCAACCTCGCCACGGCCCGAAACGGTACGGCCATCGCCACTGATGACCAGGCCGCTGGCGGGCAGCGGTGGGGTTGTGTCACCGCCGCCGGTGTCGACATCCGGGGCGGTGACGCTGCCCACGCTGGAGGTGTTTCCGGCAGCATCGGTAGCTGTGACCTGCAGCTGCTCCCCGTCAACTTGAGGTGGGGCGAGGTTGATGCTGAACTCACCCGACGTGCCGACCACGACGCTGCCGAGCACCGTGGTGCCATCGGCCGCCAGCACGCGCACGGTACTGCCAGGCTCGGCACGGCCTGTGACCACGCTACCGTCGGAGCTGACGGCAAGGTTGGACGGTGCGGCCGGTGGGGTGATGTCCGGGGCGTCGAACTGCAGGGGCGGGGAGATGTTGCCAGCGGCGTCGACCAGGCGAACATCCAGTACTTCACCGTTGGCCTGGGGCGGGGTCAGGGTGACGTCGAAGTTGCCATCGGCACCGACTACGCCGCTACCGATCAGGTTGCCGGCTGCATCGCGCACTTGCACGTTGGTGCCGGGTTCGCCGCGGCCTGTGAGTTGCTGGCCGGCCTGGCCGATCGCCAGGTCGGTCGGGGCATCCGGTGGCGTGGTATCGGGCGGGTTGCCGACACCGTCATCCGGAGCGGTGATGGCAGTGGCACCGGAGGCGTTGCCGGCCGCGTCGGTGGCTGTTACTTGCAAGGCCTGGCCGTCGGTCTGCGGCGGCTGCAAGGTGACGCTGAACTGGCCGTCGGCACCGACCACGGCACTGCCCACAACGGCGCCGCCGGCACCGCGCACCTGCACGGTCGAGCCCGGCTCGGCGCGGCCGGTGAGGGTGTTGCCTTGCTCGTTGATCGCCAGATCCGTCGGTGCTGTCGGCGCAGTGATGTCCGGTGCGGTGACTGCACCAGGTTGCGAGGTGTTGCCTGCCGCATCGGTCAGCGAGACGCCGAGGTTTTCGCCATTGGCCTGTGGGGTGTTGAGGGCGACATCGAAGCTGCCGTCGGCATTCACCGTGCCGGTGCCGATCAGGTTGCCTGCGGAATCGAACACATTCACCCTGGCGCCCGCTTCACCGCGCCCACTCAGGCGCAAGCCGTCAGGCGAGACCAGCAGGTCGATGGGCGTGGCTGGCGCTGTGGTGTCGCCAGGTTCGCTGCCACCACCACCACCGCCGCCGCCGCCACTGCTGTTTGCCGCTGCTGCCACGCCGCCGACGCCCAACAGGCTGAGGCCGGCGATTGCAAAGGTCGAGGTCTCGGCGCCGGCGACACCGACTCCGGCCACCAGCTCGTCAAGCGAGGCCACTTCGTCGAAGGTGAAGCCGGTGAACGCCGCCGTGTCATAGTTGGCGTGCCACAGGGTGCCGTCTTCGCCGACGAAAACCATGTCGCTGCCAACACCTGCCTGGTCCACGGCAAAGAAGTTGCCGACGGTGACCTTTTCTCCGGATTTGAGCGTGACGATCAGGTCCTGGCCACGCCGGGTGACGGTCGCCACCTGGTCGGGGGCGACGGGCATCTGCACGACGCCTGGGCTGTTGAGGGTGATGTTGCCCCAGGCATTCTGGGTGGCTACGGCGGATTGCTTGTCGGCGACGACGATGTTGTCCATGTGTGCTCCCTGCTGGTTTTCGCTACGCGGGATCGACTTTCGTGATCTTTGGCTGGCGCAACTCGGCCGTCTGACGGAACGTGTCGCGCGCAGCGTGGCCGTGAAACAGCCGCGTAACTGGAGATTAGGGAGATATAGCAGCCCAGCAGATTGCCACCAGATGGCTTTACGGATAGTCCTTTAGTAAATGTGGCTCAGCGAAGCCCCAGGCGACGAGCCAGGCGGCTCAGGTTGGCACGGTCCAGGCCCAGCTCGCGGGCCGCTGCGGCCCAGTTTTCCTGATGGCGATGCAGGCAGGCATCGATTACCTGGCGCTGGTAATCGTCCACGGCTTCGCGCAGGCCGCCCGCGGGCATGGGCGCTGTGGCCAGTGTGGCATCAGCCTGGGTGGCAACTGTTGCAGGCTGGGCGGCGCGCAGGTCGAGGTCGCTGGCTTCCAGGGTCAGGATCCGTGGGCGCTCCGGGTGCTGGCCCATGGCCTTGAGGGCCGAGCGACCGATCAAGTGTTCAAGCTCGCGCACGTTACCCGGCCAGTCATATGCCAGCAGTGCTGCCTGCGCGTCGCTGCTCAGCCTAAGGCTGTTCAAGCCAAGGCGTGATCGGTTCTGTTCGAGGAAGTAACCGGCAAGAAGCACCACATCACGCCCACGCTCGCGTAATGGCGGTACCTGTAGCGGGTATACGCTCAGGCGATGGTAAAAGTCGGCGCGGTAGTTGCCTTCGCGTACCTCGGCGGCCAGGTCGCGGTTGGTGGCAGCGATCAGGCGTACATCGACACGGTGTTCGCGGTCAGAGCCCAGGCGTTGCAGCTGGCCACTCTGCAGTACACGTAACAGCTTGGCTTGAACGGTCAACGGTAATTCGCCCACTTCATCGAGGAACAGCGTGCCGCCATTGGCCAGCTCGAACTTGCCGCGGCGTTCGCCGTGAGCGCCAGTGAATGCACCACGCACATGGCCGAACAGTTCGCTTTCCACCAGGGTTTCGGGGAGGGCGGCGCAGTTGAGGCTGACCAATGGCTTGTTTGCGCGGTTGCTGGCCTGGTGCAGGGCCATGGCCACCAGCTCCTTGCCGACGCCGGTCTCGCCGGTGATCAATACCGTCAGGTCGCTACCGCCAACCAGGCGGATTTCCTCCAGCAGCCGTTTGTGCGCCGGGCTCTGGCCGATCAGTTCCTTGTCCTGGCCGCTGGCCTGGCGGTACACCTCGGCGCGCTGATGCTCGTCCTCTGCGCGCAGGGCCAGGTGCTCGATGCGCTCGGCCACGGTCACGGTGGCGGCGGCCAGGCTGGCAAAGGCCTGCAAGGCGTCCAGCTCCAGGGTCTGGAACTGGCCGGGGGTGAGGGCGTCGAGGGTTACCAGGCCCCACGGGCGCTCATCAACCATCAGTGGGCAGCCCATGCAGTCGTGCACTTCAAGGTCGGCGTCAGGGGCGTTGACCAGGCCATCGTAAGGGTCGGGCAACTCGGAGTCGCTGGCAAAGCGTGTCGGTTCCCGGCGGCTGAGCAGGATCTGGAAACGCGGGTGCTCACTGACCTTGAAGCGACGGCCCAAGGTGTCGGGCGACAGCCCATCGACGGCCAACGGCACCAGCCATTCGCCATCCAGGCGCAGCAGCGCGGCGGCATCGCAGGGCAGCAGCCCGCGCATGGCCTGCAGCAAGCGGCGGTAGCGCTCCTGGTCGGGCAGATCGCGGGACAGGTCACTGACCAGCGGCAGCAAGGTAGTGAGCAATGGCTTTGTAGTCATATGGACTCCTGTAGGTCAATTTGACTATACGCTTGGTCAGGTCAATTTGACATGGTGTTCGCCAACACCCTGATTTCATTGGGGAAATAGTTGGCACGATTGCTGTAATTAGAAGGGCAACCTTTTCAAGCCTCAGGCTCAGGAGTTGTCGCAAATGCTTAATTCCGAACAACGTGCAATCATCAAAGCCACTGTCCCCCTGCTGGAAACCGGTGGTGAAACCCTGACCACCCATTTCTACAAGATGATGCTCAGCGAGTACCCAGAGGTACGCCCGCTGTTCAACCAGGCCCACCAGGCCAGTGGCGACCAGCCGCGGGCGCTGGCCAATGGCGTACTGATGTATGCCCGGCACATCGACCAGCTTGAACAGCTCGGTGGCCTGGTCGGCCAGATCATCAACAAACACGTTGCCCTGCAGATCCTGCCGGAACACTACCCGATCGTCGGCAGCTGCCTGCTGCGAGCGATCGAAGAAGTGCTGGGCAAGGAAATCGCCACGCCTGAGGTCATCGCCGCCTGGGCCGCTGCCTATGGCCAGTTGGCCGACATCCTCATCGGTGCCGAAGAAAACCTCTATAAACAGAAGGAAGAGGCCGCCGGTGGCTGGCGCGGAACCCGCGAGTTCCGCTTGGTCCGTCGTGAGCAGGAAAGCAGCGAGATCACCTCGTTCTACTTTGCCCCGGTGGATGGCCAGCCAGTACTCAAGGCCGAACCTGGCCAGTACATCGGCCTGAAGCTGTTCATCGACGGTGCCGAGCAGCGCCGCAACTACTCGCTGTCGGCCCTGTGCAACGGCCAGGGGTACCGCATCAGCGTCAAGCGCGAGGAGGGCGGCAAGGTCTCCAACTACCTGCATGATGAGCTGGTGGTTGGCGACTCCCTGCAGCTGTTCCCGCCAGCGGGTGACTTCATCCTGGCGGCCAGCGACAAGCCGTTGGTGCTGATCAGCGGTGGTGTTGGTATCACCCCGACCCTGGCGATGCTCGAAGCGGCCCTGCAGACCCAGCGCCCGGTGCATTTCATCCACTGCGCACGTAACGGTGCGGTGCACGCGTTCCGCGACTGGGTCGATGGCTTGGCCGAGCGCCACCCGCAGCTTACGCGCTTCTACTGCTATGCCGAGCAGGAGGGGGCGCAGAAGGCCGATGCGGTTGGCCTGCTGAGCCAGGACCTGCTGGGTGAGTGGCTGCCGCGCGAGCGTGATCTGGACGCCTACTTCCTCGGGCCAAAAGGCTTCATGGCAACGGTCAAGCGCCAGCTGAAGGGCCTGGGTGTACCAGAGCAGCAGAGCCGTTACGAGTTCTTCGGGCCGGCGGCTGCCCTGGAATGACTGTTGTCGGCGCGGCGTATATATAAGGAAAGATGAAGGGTGCCACGGCACCTTTCATCTTTAATCCTCCTTTAATCACTGTATCCTTCACTCCCGGGTGTCGAGGGGCTTGCCCCTGTGCGGCGCCCGGGCAGCCGCTTTTTTACCGGCCGACGTTGAACCGACGTTACAGCAGCCGGTCTCAGCATCTCCGGATAGCCCTGCGCAGAGCTGTCTCGCCGCCACCTCGACACGCTAATGGGCCATGCCTGCGTGTAGAATTGCACGCAGGCGGGCGGACCACGCTGCCATCTATCCATCGAAGGAATCGGCAATGAACGAACAATCCTTGCGCCTGAACCGCGAACGGCGCTTTCTGGTGCTGCTGGGGGTGATCTGCCTCGCCCTGATCGGCGGTGCGCTGTACATGCAGGTGGTACTGGGCGAGGCACCTTGCCCGCTGTGCATCCTGCAACGCTACGCCTTGCTCTTTATAGCCATCTTCGCGTTTATTGCCGCCGCCATGCCCGGGCGTCGCAGCCTGACCCTGTTCGAGGGCCTGGTGGTGCTCAGCGCAATTGGCGGAATCATTGCGGCTGGCAACCATGTGTATATACTCGCCAACCCCATGGTCAGTTGCGGCATCGATACCCTGCAGCCGATCGTCGACGACCTGCCCCTGGCCAAGCTCTGGCCGCTTGCGTTCCAGGTCGACGGCTTCTGCAGCACGCCGTACCCGCCGATCCTCGGTTTGTCGCTGGCGCAGTGGGCATTGGTGGCGTTCGTCCTGACCGCCATCCTGGTACCGTTCGGCATCTACCGCAACCGGCGCCAGTCTTAGACATAAGTCCCGATTTCGGTGTGGTCTTTTGCACCGGATGAGAAGAGCGAAAAGTCCTCTCCCGCTTGATCCAGATCAACCTCAAAGCCTTGCGAAATGCGGGTTTGAGGGCTAGCAAGCGGGGTGCGACAAACTGTCGCGAAGTTGATTTGTAGAGCGCTATTGTTACAGATTCTGTAAAGGACTGTTGCTCAATAAGTCATAGTCAAGGGTTGGCGACCTATCTACAATCGCCCCCAATTTCCGTTCGGCACTGCTTGCGAGTCGCAGGATTGAAGGAAGCCCCAGCGCTCCTTTTTGCTGACTTCGTCAAGTTTCGCCCAACGGCGATACCGGGCGGACCCCCCTCCGCGTTTTCCCGCACCAAATGGACTTGGTCTGAAGTACAGGCCTGTTGCCTACGAAACCATAAGCACCGCTAACCCGCTTTTCGCCAAGGTCCTGCAGTCAGACCCGGGCAGGAGCGAGTACGGGCGCGACATGCCGCACTTGGCAGGACGAAGTGTTGGCTACCAAAACACAAATTGCATTGAAGCAAGCTGATCTAGAGGTCGTGAGATGAGTAAAAAGCGTTACCCCAGACTGTTTGGCATATTGCCCTTTTTAGGCATGCTTTTACTCAGTGGGTGCAACTGGACCCTGCTCGACCCGAAAGGTCAGGTCGGCATTGAGCAAAAGAACCTGATCCTGATCGCTACCGGCCTGATGCTGCTGGTGGTCATTCCGGTCATCATCATGACCGTGGCGTTCGCCTGGAAGTACCGTGCTTCCAACAAGGCTGCCACCTACACCCCAGACTGGTCGCACTCGACCAAGATCGAAGCCGCGGTGTGGATCATCCCGATCATCATCATCATCGCCCTGGGTTACGTCACCTACAAGTCGACCCACAAGCTGGACCCGTACCGTCCGCTTGATTCGGACGTGAAGCCGATTCAGATCGACGTGGTCGCACTGGACTGGAAATGGCTGTTCATCTACCCGGAACAGGGCATTGCCACGGTCAACAAGATCAACTTCCCGGCTAACACCCCGGTCAACTTCCGCGTCACCTCCGACGCCGTGATGAACTCGTTCTTCATCCCGGGCCTGGGTGGCCAGATCTACGCCATGGCCGGCATGACCACCAAGCTGCACCTGATCGCCAACGAAAACGGCGAATTCGACGGTATCAGTGCCAACTACAGCGGCGCTGGCTTTACCGGCATGAAATTCAAGGCCACTGCAACCTCCCAGGAAGACTTCGACAAGTGGGTCGCCGAGGTCAAGCAGTCGCCACTGAAACTGGGCAAAGCCGAGTACGAAGCTCTGGCCAAGCCTAGCGAATATAACCCAGTCGCGCTGTACAGCGAGGCACCAGCAGAGCTGTTCCAGACCATCGTCGACAAGTACGAAGGCATGAACCGCGGCAAGCCGGTCCACGAAGAAGCAGGCAGCAAAGATCTGGCCACAACCAAGGGTGTGGAATCGAGTATGCAACCAGCTGCCGGTGCAGAGGAGTAAGAGATGTTCGGTAAATTAACCCTGGAGGCGATACCCTTCCACGAGCCGATAGTCATGGTGACGCTTGCCATGATCGCGCTCGGGGGTATTGCTGTCGTTGGTGCTATCACCTATTTCCGCAAGTGGACCTACTTGTGGACCGAGTGGTTGACCACCGTCGACCACAAGAAAATCGGGGTGATGTACATCGTCGTCGCGATGGTCATGCTGCTGCGCGGCTTTGCCGACGCCATCATGATGCGTACCCAGCTGGCTGCCGCTACCGGCGGCTCCGAAGGCTACCTGCCGCCTGAACACTATGACCAGATCTTCACCGCTCACGGTGTGATCATGATCATCTTCATGGCGATGCCGTTCTTCACCGGCCTGATGAACCTCGCGGTTCCTCTGCAGATCGGTGCACGTGACGTTGCCTTCCCGTTCCTGAACTCCCTGAGCTTCTACCTGCTGCTGGCAGGCGTGCTGCTGGTCAACATCTCGCTGGGCGTTGGTGAATTCGCCAAGACCGGCTGGGTTGCCTATCCGCCGCTCGCGGGCATTCAGTACAGTCCTGGGGTGGGTGTCGACTACTACATCTGGGCGCTACAGCTCTCAGGTTTGGGTACGACACTGACCGGCGTGAACTTCCTCGTCACCGTGATGAAGATGCGCGCACCTGGCATGAAGCTGATGGACATGCCGATCTTCACCTGGACCTGCACCTGGGCCAACGTGCTGATCGTGGCTTCGTTCCCGATCCTGACCGCTGCACTCGCTCTGCTGACTGTTGACCGTTATCTGGACTTCCACATTTTCACCAACGAGCTTGGTGGGAACCCGATGATGTACGTCAACCTGTTCTGGGCGTGGGGTCACCCTGAGGTTTACATCCTGATCCTGCCGGCATTCGGCGTGTTCTCGGAAGTGACTTCGACCTTCTCCGGCAAGCGTCTGTTCGGCCACCACTCGATGATCTACGCATCGGGCGCCATTGCCGTTCTGGGCTTCGCTGTATGGCTGCACCACTTCTTCACCATGGGTGCCGGCGCCAGCGTCAACACCTTCTTCGGCCTGGCGACGATGCTGATCTCCATTCCGACCGGTGTGAAACTGTTCAACTGGCTGTTCACCATGTACCAGGGCCGTGTGCGCTTCACCGCACCGATGCTGTGGACCCTGGGCTTCATGATCACCTTCTCGATCGGTGGCATGACTGGCGTTCTGCTGGCTGTTCCAGGTGCTGACTTCGTGCTGCACAACAGCCTGTTCGTAATTGCTCACTTCCACAACGTGATCATTGGTGGTGCGGTATTCGGCTACATCGCCGGCTTCGCCTACTGGTGGCCAAAAGCGTTCGGCTTCAAGCTGAACGAGAAGTGGGGCAAAGCTGCATTCTGGTTCTGGATCTCTGGCTTCTACGTAGCGTTCATGCCGCTGTACGCCCTGGGCTTCATGGGCATGACCCGTCGTCTGAACCACTCCGACAACCCACTGTGGGAACCCTACCTGTATGTCGCCGTTGTCGGCGCCGTGCTGATCCTGTTCGGTATCGCCTGCCAGCTGATCCAGATCGTCGTTTCGATCCGCGATCGCGAGCAGAACCTGGACGTGACCGGCGACCCGTGGGGCGGCCGTACCCTGGAATGGTCGACTTCGTCGCCACCTCCGTTCTACAACTTCGCCCACATGCCTGAGAAAGTTGGCCTGGACTGCTGGAACGAAGCCAAAGAAGCCGGTGTTGCCTACAAGGTGCCGGGCAAGTACGAAGCGATCCACATGCCGAACAACACCGCTACCGGTCTGTTCATGGGTATGTTCCTGACTGTCTTCGGCTTCGCTTTCATCTGGCACATCTGGTGGCTGGTTGGCGCGAGCCTGCTGGCAACCATCGCGGTCTTCGTTCGCCACGCAGCGCGTGACGACCAGGGCTACATGGTTCCGGCCGAAGAAGTGGCGCGCATCGAAGGCGAGCGTCTCAAAGCGCTGGCCAAAGCAGGTGCTCTGCCTGCCGGCGCACGTGTCGAATCGTTTGAACGGGTGTAATCAATGTCCAGTCAAGTAATCCACGGTGGCGCGCATGGTCATGACCATGCTCACGATGACCACCACCACGACTCGGGCCAGATGACCGTCCTCGGTTTCTGGCTGTACCTGATGACCGACTGCATCCTGTTTGCGTCGCTCTTCGCCACCTACGCGGTGCTGTCCGGCAGTTTTGCCGGCGGCCCGTCGGGTCACGACATCTTCCAGCTCGATTTCGTAGCTGTTGAAACGCTGTTCCTGCTGCTGTCCTCGATCACCTTCGGCTTCGCCATGCTGAAGATGTTCGACGGCAAGAAAGCTGGCGTACTGGGCTGGTTGGCTGTGACCTTCCTGTTCGGTGCAGGCTTCATCGCGATGGAAATCTATGAATTCCATCACCTGATCGGCGAGGGCTTCGGCCCGACCCGCAGTGGTTTCCTGTCGGGCTTCTTCGCCCTGGTAGGTACCCACGGTCTGCACGTGACCGCCGGCCTGATCTGGATGGCAATCATGATGTACCAGATCAACAAGCACGGCATCACGCCGACCGCCAAGACCCGCATGAGCTGCCTGAGCCTGTTCTGGCACTTCCTGGACGTGGTCTGGATCTGCGTATTCACCGTCGTCTACCTGCTGGGAGTTCTGTAATGGCTAACGCACACGACACTCATCACGAAGGTAACCACGGCAGCGTCAAGTCGTACATGATCGGCTTCATCCTGTCGATCATCCTGACCGCGATCCCGTTCGGCCTGGCCATGTCGCCAAGCCTGCCGAAGAACCTGACCGTTCTGATCATCGTGGCCATGGCTGTGATTCAGGTAGTGGTACACCTCGTGTACTTCCTGCACATGGACCGCTCGAAAGAGCAGCGCTCCAATGTGTCGACGTTCCTGTTCACCGCGCTGGTAATCGCTCTGCTGGTCGGCCTGTCGCTGTGGATCATGTTCAGCATCCACTTCGAAATGATGGCCAAGTGAGGTAAGACTGCATGTCCGTTAAGCACTTTATCCAAATCACCAAACCGGGGATCATTTTCGGTAACGTGCTTTCCGTGGCAGGCGGTTTCTTCCTTGCCTCGAAGGGCCATGTGGATTTCGCCCTGTTCCTGGCGGTGGTGATCGGTACTTCGCTGGTGGTGGCGTCCGGATGCGTGTTCAACAACTGCATCGACCGTGACATCGACCACAAGATGGAGCGCACCAAGAACCGCGTCATGGTGCAGGGCGGCATGTCGCTGACCCTCGCGCTGGTCTACGCCACCCTGCTCGGGGTGGCGGGCTTCAGCCTGCTGTATGTCCAGGCCAACCCGCTGTCGGCGTTCTGCGCAGCTGTAGGCTTCGTGGTCTACGTCGGTTTCTACAGCCTCTGGCTCAAGCGCAAATCGGTGCACGGCACCTTGGTTGGCAGCCTGTCCGGTGCCATGCCTCCGGTGATCGGCTACTGCGCCGTGAGCAACAGCTTCGACCTGGCTGCAGTGACCCTGCTGGTGATGTTCAGCCTGTGGCAGATGCCGCACAGCTTTGCTATCGCCATCTTCCGCTTCAAGGATTACAGCGCTGCCAACATTCCGGTCCTGCCGGTGGCACGTGGCATCCTGGCGGCGAAGAAGCAGATCGTGCTGTACGTGCTGGCCTTCCTGCTGGCTACCTTGATGCTCACCCTCGGCGGTTACGCCGGCCTCGGCTACCTGGCCGTGGCAGCAGCCATGGGCCTGTACTGGCTGTACATGGCCTGGGGTGGCTACAAGGCTGAGGACGACAGCAAGTGGGCCCGCAAGGTGTTTGGCTTCTCCATCCTGACCGTCACTGCCCTGAGCGTGATGATGTCGGTGGACAGCCAGACCGCTGCAGACGTGCTGATGACCTACGCGCGCTGATCGAGGCGAGTGCTTCACTAAAAAACCCGGCCATTGCGCCGGGTTTTTTTATGCCTGTGATTTCTGGGATGGCTTCTTCGCGGGCAAGCCCGCTGCTACAGGTGAAGTGCAAGCATTGAATGTGGCGCGGTCCCTGTGGGAGCGGGCTTGCCCGCGAAGAGGCCAGGCCTGAAAACATAGATCCTTGATTTTCAATAAATAAATCTGAAAATGTTTAACTAAACAGGAAATTATCCTTTACAAGAATCCTCTTTCGGCACTATCTTCTGATCCAGGCCGCCGCAGCGGCCAGCGTCGCTCGGACGGTTCCGGGCGCTTACGTCTGCAGAGGAAACCATGGCCAATCCAGGTTCGCCGCGCCGCTTCGCGCGCATCGATCGTCTCCCCCCTTACGTCTTCAACATCACCGCCGAACTCAAGATGGCTGCCCGCCGCCGTGGCGAGGACATCATCGACCTGAGCATGGGCAACCCCGATGGCGCGACGCCGCCGCACATCGTCGAGAAGCTGGTGCAGGTTGCCCAGCGCGAAGACACCCATGGCTACTCCACCTCACGCGGCATCCCGCGCCTGCGCCGGGCCATCTCCAACTGGTACAAGGAGCGCTACGAGGTCGACATCGACCCGGAAAGCGAAGCCATCGTTACCATCGGCTCGAAAGAGGGCCTGGCGCACCTGATGCTCGCCACCCTCGACCAGGGCGACACGGTGCTGGTGCCCAACCCCAGCTACCCGATCCACATCTACGGCGCAGTGATTGCCGGCGCCCAGGTGCGTTCCGTACCGCTGGTACCGGGCGTGGACTTCTTCAACGAGCTGGAACGGGCGATCCGCGAATCGATCCCCAAGCCGAAGATGATGATCCTCGGTTTCCCGTCCAACCCCACAGCCCAATGCGTGGAGCTGGACTTCTTCGAGCGCGTGGTGGCCCTGGCCAAGCAGTACGACGTACTGGTGGTGCACGACCTGGCCTACGCCGACATCGTCTACGACGGCTGGAAGGCCCCGTCGATCATGCAGGTACCGGGCGCCAAGGACATCGCGGTGGAGTTCTTCACCCTGTCCAAGAGCTACAACATGGCCGGTTGGCGGATCGGCTTCATGGTCGGCAACCCCGAGCTGGTCAGTGCCCTGGCGCGGATCAAGAGCTACCACGACTACGGCACCTTCACCCCGCTGCAGGTGGCTGCCATCGCCGCGCTGGAAGGCGACCAGCAATGTGTACGCGATATTGCCGAGCAGTACCGTCAGCGCCGCAACCTGCTGGTCAAGGGCCTGCACGAGCTGGGCTGGATGGTCGAGAACCCCAAGGCGTCGATGTACGTGTGGGCGAAAATCCCGGAACAGTACGCGCACCTGGGGTCGCTGGAGTTCGCCAAGAAACTGCTGGCCGAGGCCAAGGTGTGCGTGTCGCCGGGCATCGGTTTTGGTGACTATGGCGACGACCATGTGCGCTTCGCCCTGATCGAGAACCAGGATCGGATTCGTCAGGCGATTCGCGGTATTCGCCAGATGTTCCGCGCCGATGGCCTGACCCAGAAGTAACGCGTCACCCGAGCCCGCTTCGTCGGGCTCGGGCCTGCCGGATCAACGGCAAACTATTTTTGCATTGCCCCTCTTCTCAGCCGACCTGGCTTCGATTACAAATGGCGCGCGGGCCCAGCCCCGATAACAACAACCCTCCTTCCGTGCCATCATGTCCGAAAACAACCCTTGCCTTGACTGCGGCGCCTGCTGCGGGTACTTCCGTGTGTCCTTCTTCTGGGGCGAATGCCAGTCTGCCGGCGGCCTTGTGCCGGACGACCTGGTGGTACAGATCAACCCCAGCCGTGTTGCCATGATCGGCACCGACGCCAAGCCTTGCCGCTGCGTGAGCCTGCAGGGCGAGATCGGTACCGAGGTGGCGTGTACCATCTACGCCAACCGTTCAAGCCCGTGCCGCGAGTTCGAGGCGTCTTGGGAGGGTGGGGTGCATAACCCGAGCTGTGACGATGCGCGGGCAGCGTATGGGCTGCCGCCACTGACCCCGCCGGGGGCCAACGAGCCGCATTGGCCTGATGATGGGGCCGAGGTGGCCTGAGCCAGTTTCGCTATCTGCGGCACCTGTAGGGGGCGCCCACAGAGATGCAGCGCTCTTGAGACCGAGCGCCG
>NZ_BCAZ01000065.1:0-28376 GCF_001320205.1 Pseudomonas sp. NBRC 111123 | reverse complement strand
CTCTCAAAACCGCAGAAGGTATCGAGGCGAACACCTCTTGGCCCTCACACAACCCTCACACCGTTACTTGCAGTTCCCCGCCTTGCGATACCCCGCCGCCTGCGCCTCGGCCTCACTGCCAAACGCCACCTGGTTCTTCTGCGAAACCTGGCTGTACCCCGGGCAACCACTGGCCAGGTGATACACATGGCTATTGCGGTTGCCCACAACCGCGCCACCCGTCACCGCACCGGCCAGTGTCGGCTTGGCCGTCTCTTTCACCGCCGTAGCCGGCACCGCAGCCGCGCCCTGGGGCGTATACCCCAGCGCCCACTTGCGCTCGCCGGTCACGAACGGGTTGTTGTGCCCCATGATCGCGGCAATCCGCTGGTCACGCTGCTTCTCCCAGGCCGTCACCGGGTGCTGCTTGTCCCAGGCCATCAGCACCTGTTGCTGCTGGCGCGACATGCTCAGCTTGTAGCGATCGAACATGTAGAACGTGGTGCGTGCCACCAGCCCCTTCACCTCGTCGCGTGGCTCGGCGGTTTTCTGCTGGAAATCGATCTTGGTGGTGCACTGGCCGTACTGCGGCGCCACGCCGGACACCATGCCGTAATTGAAGTTGCTGCGGTCACCGTTCACTTCGCCCACGGATGGGTAGAGGTTGAACAGGTCGGCCTCCATGGCGCGGAAGGTCGGGTCGCTGTCCACGCAGTGCTCGCGCCCGCCGTTTTGCCAGCACTGGCGCTGGTGGCCGAAGGTCCAGGCCGGGACGATGTGTTCCCACTCGGTGCGCTCGGCGCGGGTCTGCAGCTTGCGGGTTTCATAACCGCAGGACTTCAGGTCGACCCGGCCGCCGGATTTGCCGACCCAGGTCCACTTGCAGCCACAGTACAACTCGCCCATCGCGCTGTTGCCTTGGTCGAGGTAGATCTTCTGTTTGGCGACCACCTTGGCTTCGGTGAAGGTGGCGGGCGGGGTGGCGAAAGCGGCGGGGATGGCGGCGAAGGCGAGGGCGACGGCGCAAAGCAATTTCTTCATGAAAATACGTCTTAGGCTTACAAAAGGACGCGATTATACGGCTTGAACGATTTGATACTAGAGAGGAAAGGGTTGCGCTTGAGCGCTGCGGCGCTATCGTTTTCGGGTCAGGATTTTGCCGAGCGAGTCGTCATGCAAATTGCCCCGTCGCCTCTCAACGATGGGCACGAGGCGGGTGATGCCGTGTTGCAGGCTGCAGCGGGGCGCATGCTCGCGACTATGCGGGCGGATGACACGGTGGCCAGGCTGGCGGGTGACGAGTTCGTGGTCATCGCGCAGGCCGTGGCCAACCAGGCGTCAGCCCGGGATATTGCGCGCAAGCTGTGCGATGTGCTGTCGGCGCCCATTTCGGTGGAGAATGCTGAAGTGGCCGTGGGTGCCAGTATCGGGGTTTATCTGAACCTGTCCGGGCATGAACCGCAGTGTGCCGAGGAGGCTTTGGCGTTGGCAGACAAGGCGATGTATGAAGCCAAGCGGAGTGGGCGAAACAGGTTCAGTCTGGTGGCGGATTGAGACGCTGGCAGGGGGGCGCGTCAGGGCTTCGACGGGCCTGCCACAACAATTTCAGCGCCTGTGAGACCGAGCGCTGCCCGCGCGGCGCATCGCGGATGAATCCGCTCCTACATTTGTTGCAACGTGGCCATGCCTGTGAGGTCATGGTTGTCAGCCGGTTTGCACGGCTCAGGACATGCGCCAAGGCTGGCAACCATGGCGTAACAGGTTCGGTACGTTGCAACAATTGCTGCGATCATGCCTGAGCAGCACTTCGTGGCCCGTGGCCCTGGCTTTTCCCTGTATTTGATCGCGGTGCAGCAAGCCTTCGGCGCAGAAGCCTGATACAGCCCAATCTCGCCAGTGGCGAACTGGTCGCGCGCCTGGCCCGCTCGGTGCCCCTCGGGCTGGCCATCGCGGCCTGGCGTTTGCCCGCAGCCACGGGCAACCCGCAGGTGGCAGCGGTAGAGGAGGCATTGAAACTGCTGGCCTGAGGTGCGGCCAACGTTGCGCTGGCCACACCCCTGGCTTCAGACCTGCTCGGTTTCTGTCGCCTGCCCGGCCAGCTTGGCCTGTGTCTTGATTTCGACATCTTCCTTCATGCGCTGGGCGATCTGCTCATCGACCCTGGCCTGTTGCTCAGGTGGCAGGGCGTTGTACGCGTCCTCGGTCATGCCCAGTTCCTGCAGGACCTTCTCCTTGATCTTCTCTTCAGGTGACTTGGCCATGTAGTCGCGGAACTCCTGCAGCGCATCACCGGTTTCCTGGGTACGGGTGCTGGCCTGCTGGCGGGCGGCCAGGTCGGGGTTCTGCAGCATGACCTTGAGCTTGGCGAACGCTTCCTCGCGGGCATCGTCGGCATTTTGCTGCGAAGTGCTGCCCTGGCTGTTCGGCTGCGCGGACGTATTGCGGGTGGCCAGCGGTGCACGGAACGGCACCAGCGCGGCTTGTGCCTGGTCGTGGTTGATGCGCTGCTGCTGGTGCACGGTGGCCTGCCAACCCAGGCCATTGAGGGTGATTGCCATGTGCGCCTCCTTGGACGTTGCAAAGCCAGGGGAGCGGGGCAAAACCCATGCCAGCTGTGCAGGCCACGAAAATAGGACGTTCGGGCTATTCCGGTGGTTGGCCGGCAGGCATATGCTTGCCTGTCAGAGGAAGTACGTTGCCGCCTGCGGCAAACACAAGCACTGTCGGCAGCACCTTGACCGGGGCGCAGTTGCTGGACACCAGGGAGAGCGTCCATGAGTCAGGAAACACCGCCGGCACCTGCCGGCTTCAGTGAGCAGCAGCTGGCCACGCTGTTCGAGTTGATCAGCGATGGTATCTGGGACTGGAATGCCAATACCGGCTACGTCTATCGCAACCCCGGCTGGTACGCCATGCTCGGTTATGAAAGCCATTCCAAGGCTAACACCGTGCTGACCTGGGAAAGCGTGATCCACCCCGAGGACTACCCGCGGGTGATGGCGCATTTCGAGGCCTACATCAACCAGCGCAACGAGCACTATCTCATCGAATACCGCTGCCGATGCCAGGATGGCAGCTACCTGTGGATCGAGGACAGTGGCCATATCATCGCCCGCAACGAGGATGGCTCGGTGGCACGCATGCTCGGCGCGCACCGCAATATCGACGCGGGCAAGCGCCTGGTGGCGCAGCTGGAGCAGAAGAACCATTCGCTGGAAGCCCAGGTGGCCGAGCGCACCCGCGAGCTGTCGTGGGTCAACCAGCAGCTGCAGCGCCAGCTCGACGAAAACCGCATCCTGGCCGAGCGCGATGCGCTGACGCGGGTTGCCAATCGCTACCGGCTGGAAAAAACCTTGCAGCAGGAGTGCGAACGGGCCAAGCGCTTTCGCCAGCCGCTGGCGCTGATTGCCATGGACCTGGATGATTTCAAGCCGATCAATGACCGCCATGGCCATGCCCGGGGCGACGCGGCGCTGGTCCAGGTAGCAGACAACCTGCGTAGCAGCCTGCGCGAGCTCGACCTGCTGGCGCGCTGGGGCGGTGACGAATTCGTCATGGTGCTGCCGCAGACCACCCTGGGCGAGGCGCTCGACCTGGCCGGGCAGTTGCGCCGAGTGATGGAGCGGATGGAGCCGGTGGGCGATTGCCGCTTGACCATGAGCTACGGCGTGGTGCAGTGGCAGGACGGGGAGGGCCAGGAGGAACTGCTGGCGCGGGCCGATCAGGCTTTGTACCGGGCCAAAGGCTCGGGGAAAAACGCCATTGCCGAATGAATCGATGCCTCAGGGCCGTCTGTAGGGGCGGCCTTGTACCGCGAAAGGGATTTGGCGATCATGCCAGCGGCATGCTGACGTCTTTCGAAATTCACAGTCATGCTCGGAAGATTGCGGCCGATACAGCGGTTGCAGCAGTACGTCCCTGAAGATCCCTTCGAAGCGAGCACCATGCCCCCCATCTACTTGAACCTAGGTTGCGCCGATCACCCACGCCAGGGCTTCATCAATATTGATCTGGATGCCGCAGGCGCTGACTTGCAGTGGGCGCCGGGTCAGGCGTTGCCGTGGGAAACGGGTGCGCTGGCGGGGATCTACAGCGCCTGCTTTCTGCAGCGTCTGGGGCGCAACCAGGCTATCCGCCTGCTGCACGAATGCCGGCGGGCGCTGCAACCGGGTGGAGTGATCCGCCTGGTCTGCACCGACCTCAACGCGCTGATCGACGATTACCTGTGCAATCGCAGCTACCCCGAGGCCCCAGGCATCGGCCGTGGCGAACGGCTGAATATTGCCCTGCGCCAGCATGCCTGGACCTTCGACGCCGAGGAGCTGACGCGGATCTGCACGATGGTCGGCCTGGAGCCGGTGGCCCTCAGCGAAGCGGGCACCAGCTGCGATCCGCACCTGAGCGGCCTGGACGCACCGCTGCCCGGGCAACTGGTGTTGGAGTTTCGCAAGACCGAGCGACAGCTGGCGGAAAATGCCCAGCCACTGGTCAGCATCGTCATGCCGACCTACAAGACCGAGCACCTGTACGACGCCCTGGGCAGTGCGCTGAACCAGACCTACCGCAACCTGGAAATCCTGGTGTGCGACGACTGCCCGACCGATGAAATCGAACGCATATGCGCCGACCTGAGCCAGCACGACCCGCGTGTGCGCTATGTGCGCAACCCGGATGCCGGCAAGGACATCGGCCGCCTCAACCACGTGCTCTGCCTGAAAGAAGCGCGTGGCGAGTTCATCAAGTTCCTCAATGACGACGACGTGCTGGACCTCGAATGCGTGGAGCGGATGCTCGACAGCTTCCGCCGCTACCCGGATGTCACCCTGGTGACCTCCAAACGCCAGCGCATCGACCAGCACGGTGAGCCACTGGCCGATATCGCTGCCACCCAAGCCCCGGTTGCGGACGACTCGCTGATCGAAGGCCTGTCGCTGGGTACTGCACTGATGCAGTCGCAGCTCAATTTTGTCGGCGAACCGAGCACGGTGATGTTCCGCCGCGCTGACATGCTGGGCATTACCCCGGACTTCATGTCGGTCGACCAGCAACCCATTGCCTGGGCCTCGGACGTGGCGATCTTCCTCAACCTGGCCCTGCGCGGCAACACCGTCTACCTGATTCGGCCGCTGAGCAGCTTCCGCATCCACGGCGAGCAGTGCCAGGTGCTGTATGGCGCCGCGGCTCAAGGTGAATCCCGGCGCTGCTGGGCGATCATGCGCGACTTCTGGGCGCGGCATGAGTTCGACAAGGCGATCTGACATGCCCAAGCCTGCCTACGCCCGTACCCCCTGGGAGCAGTCAACGGCTGCGTCCGCGCAAGCATTGCCAGAGCCTGGCCGGCAACCGGTTTACGTGACCCAGCCGGCACTGCCTGAACTGGAGGCTTTTCTGCCCTACCTGCAGGAGATCTGGGGCAGCCGCATGCTGACCAACGGCGGCACCATGCACCAACGGCTGGAAGCGGCGCTGTGTGCGTACCTGGGTGTCGAGCACCTGTCGCTGTTCTGCAATGGTACCCAGGCCTTGATCACCGCGTTGCAGGCGGCCGGGCTCAGCGGCGAGGTGATCACCACGCCGTACTCCTTCGTCGCCACCGCGCATTCATTGCTGTGGAACAACCTGACGCCGGTGTTCGTCGATATCGACCCGCACACCCTGAACCTGGACCCTACGCGCATAGAAGCGGCCATCACCGAGAAGACCACGGCGATCCTGCCGGTGCACTGCTACGGCCACCCTTGTGATGTCGCGGCGATACGCGCGATTGCCGAACGCCACGGCCTGAAGGTGATCTACGACGCCGCCCATGCCTTTGGCGCGCAGGACACCGGCGGCAGCCTGCTGCGCCATGGCGACATGGCCACCTTGAGCTTCCACGCGACCAAGGTATTCAGCACGTTCGAGGGTGGCGCCATCGTCTGTCGCGACGAGGCGACCAAGCGGCGCATCGACCAGTTGAAGAACTTCGGCCTGTCTGCCGACGGCACCACCGTGGAACTGACCGGTACCAACGGCAAGCTCAGCGAGATTCACGCGGCGTTCGGCCTGTTGCAACTGCAAGGCGTGGACGAAGCACTGGAGAAACGCCGGCGCATCGACCAGCGTTACCGTGCCGGCCTCGCGGGCATTGCCGGCATCCACTGCATTTGCGGGGTGGCCGAGGCAGTCGCCAACCATGCCTACTTCCCGATCCTGGTGGGGCCTGAGTTCGGGCTGAGCCGCGACGCGCTGTTCGCCCACCTGGCGGCCCACAACATCCATGGGCGGCGGTATTTCCAGCCACTGATCAGCGGCCTGCCGATGTACCGCGGCTACCCGTCGGCCAGCGCCGGCAACCTGCCGGTGGCGCATCAGGTGGTGGAGCAGGTGATCTGCCTGCCGATCTATCCCGACCTCGACCACGCCACTGTCGACTTCATCATTGGCCTGATCGCCGGGGCTGCCGCATGAGCGCCGTGGCGATCATGCAGCCTTACCTGTTTCCCTACATCGGCTACTGGCAACTGTTGCAGGCCGCAGACCGCTTTGTGGTCTACGACGATGTGAATTACATCGTCCGTGGCTGGGTCAACCGCAACCGCATCCTGATCAACAATGCCCCCGGGCTGATTACCCTGCCGTTGTTGCAGGCCTCGCAGAACCGCAAGATCAACGAGATCGACATTGCCCCCGCAGCCCAGTGGCAGCGGCGCATGCTGCGCTGCGTGGAAATGGCCTACCGCAAGGCGCCCTGTTTCGATCAGGTGTTCCCTGTGATCGAGCGCATCCTGGCGCACCCGGACAACAACCTGGCCGGCTTCCTGACCCATCAGATTCAGGTGCTGGCCGGTTTCATGGGCCAGACGGTACAGATCGTCAGCAGCAGCCAGGGCTACGGTAATGCCCGGCTCGCGGCACAGGAACGGATTGTGGATATCTGCCGCCAGGAAGGCGCGGCCCGCTATATCAATGCCCAAGGCGGGCGGTCGCTGTATACGCCTGCCAGGTTCGCCGATGCCGGTATCGACCTGCGCTTTATCGGCATGCGCCCGCTGCCTTATCCTCAACGCGGCGAGGGGTTCACCCCCTACCTGTCGATCGTCGATGCCTTGATGGAAGTCGGCGCCGAAGGCATCGGGCCGCACCTGGCGGCCTACGATTACCTCTGAGGCTCAGGCCTCGCAGACCACGTAGACGCTCGCGGTGAGGTCCGGGTACTTCATGCCCATCTTGTAGCAGCCGTCGAAAAACGCCTGGTCGATGATGCCGGCACGCAAGGCAGCGTCGAACTGGAAGTTGGCCATCGGCTTGAACAGGATGCCGCCACGCTGGGTCACCTGCAGGCCGGCCTGCAGGGCTTCGTGCTCCAGCGTGTCGAGGCTGTAGGTGCAGCGGTGGCCGTGCTGGCGTTCGCCGTCGGTAACCGCCGCGTTGAAGTCGATCAGCCCCATGCCCACCGCGATCTGCCGCGACGCCGCATTGGCATTGGGCACGACGATGAACAGCCGGCCACCTGGCGCCAGCCACTGGCGCACTTTTTTCAGCACCGGTTGCGGCTCGCTGAGGTGTTCGAGGGTGTGGATCAGGAAGATATTGTCGAAGCGCCGCTCCAGGCTGGCGTCCTCGAACTGCCCGAGGATGAAGGTTGCCCGTGTATCGGCCACATTGCGGCGGGCGATCTCGATCAAGTCGGAGGCGCCTTCGAGCACGGTCACATCATCGAAGACCTGCAACAGCTTGCGGGTGAACTCGCCGTGGTAGCAACCCATTTCCAGGGCATTGCCCGGGCGAAACTGCCCGCTCAGCGCCTTGATCATGTAGTCGCGGTGAATGTAGTCGAAGTCGTAGGCGTACAGGCGGTTTTCCGTGTCCTGGTACTCGGTGTTCAGGTCGCGTGACATGGTTAACCCTGGTTGGAGTGGTACATGCGCCTGGCCGGTGGCTGATACCACTCGTCCAAGGTCGCGGGTACCCGCGCGTTGTAGCCGATGACCTGGCGCATCATCGGCTCGAGGTCTGGCCCCAGGTCATAGCCCAGGGCGCGCGGGTAATCGAATTGCTGCTTCATGAATGGCTTGGAGAACATCGGTGTGACCGAGCGGCGTACCTGATCGGTCAGGTTGCTGCCGCCAGCATGCCAGACATTGGAGTTGAACATCAGGATGCTGCCGGCCGGGGCGATCGCCTGTTCGGCGTGGGCCTTGAAATACGCGTCGGTCGGCTTGGCTTCGGCCTTGTGCGAGCCGGAGAGCATCCAGGTAGCCCCATTGTCGGCGGTGAAGTCGTCCAGCATCACCAGCGTGTTCAGCAGCAGCGGCATGTCCCCGGAATAAGAGCGGATATCCCGGTGGACGCGCTGCGCATAGGACTGGCTGGCGCGCGTGTTGATGGCACCGCCATAGGCGTTGAGGATGAACTGGCCGGCAAAATAGCGCTCGATGAAGGCATAGATCGGGTAAGCCTTCAGGCAGTCGAAAAAGCTGTCGAACTGGCCAATCAGGTGATGCACCGTGTTGCTGGTGTCCTGGTCGATGCCGTTCTTTACCTGGTAGTCGCGACAGATGGCGTAGGCCTTGTGGATGTCTTCGCGCATCTGCTCGACGATAGCGGCAGGGATGGCGTTCTCGAAGATCAGCCAGCCCTGCTGCGCCATGCGCCGGTCGAACGCCTCGGTGGAAATCATGGGCGCCTTACCTGATCGTAACGATGCATTTGGAAGGGTACAGCTCACACTTTTCCAGGCTGTATTCGGCAGGGCTGAAGACTTCCTTGAAGGCCAGTGCCTCGCCTGGCGATTCCGCCCAGGTCAGTTCGTCCATCAGCAGCACGCTGCCGCTGACCAGATGCGGCTTGATCGCCTTGAGCGCTGCCAGGGTCGGCTCGTACAGGCCCATGTCGAAGTAGGCGAAGGCGACGATGGCAGCGCCGTTGGCCTTGAAGAACTCAGGTGCGGTCTGGCAGACGTCACCCGCCACCAGTTCATGCACGCCTCGCTTGTGCCCGAGTACGTTGTTGCCTTCGTGCACCTGCAGCAGTTCGTTCAGGTAGTCCTTGTAACTGGCCTTGGTGGAGTACGAGTTCTCGACCCACACGCCACTTTCCTTGCGGTCTTTCTCGCCTGGTGCCGAATAGCCTTCGAACGTGTCGAAACCGACGATCTTGCGCTGCTTGTTGAACGGCTCGTACATGGCCCGCAGGTTTTCCAGCAGGACCAGGTTGTGGCCATACCAGGTCCCGAATTCGCAGATCATGCCGGGGATGTGCTTGAAACGCTTGTACAGGTCGCTCAGCACAATGAACTTCACCAGCACCGAGCTGCGGGTGTACAGGCCGAGGTTGAACAGCACGTCATCGTCCGACAGCGGGCTGTTCAGGTACAGGTCGCGCAACTTGTCACGGAAGGCGTACTGCAGGTCCGAAGCGGTGGATTCGAGTTTGTAGACGTCGTCTTGCAGTTGTTCGTTACTCATCATCACTCCACTGGGCCAGGCCGAAGCCGCTGGTCCCGAATCGGTTGCCGTTGTACAGCATGTAGGTGTGCCCGTTGCTCTGGAAGATGAACGGGTAGCAGGTCATCAGCGAGTCCCAGCCTTCGTCCGACGGCGCTATGCCTTCATCGTCATGGCGGGTCCAGGCCCGGCCGTCGAGCGACTCTGCGTAGCGGATGCGGTAGGCGCCAGCACCGTTGCGATAGTCCTGCGAGGCGCGCGAGCAGTACCACATCTTGTACACCCCGTTGTCCTTGATCACGCAGGGGCGGGAGAAGGCTTCGGTGTCGAAGCGCGACGCCAGGCATTGCTGCGGGAAGCGCGTGTACTCGAAGCCATCCTGGGATTCGGCGTACTTGATCACGTACAACGGCTCGTACTTGCCATCCACCTCCAGCCAGCGGGTACCGGAGACGTACCACATCTTCCACAGGCCTTCGTCGTACAGCACGGTGGGCGTCACCGCCAGGTAGGGCTCGGTGGCCGTGCGATCCATGATCGGCCCTTCGAACAGTTTCTCGAAGTGCAGGCCATCGTCGTCCGAGACCGCAACGCCCATGGCGTTGTGGTACGGCACGGTCAGCCGCTGGTTCCAGCCGCTGTAGTAGAGGTAGGTGCGGCCCTCTTTCTTCACCGCATAGCTGGGCATCACCCCTTCGTCATCGAAGGTGCCGGGGGCGCCGAAGCCCAGGCACGGCTCGCGGTGGCGGGCGACGACGGTGCGTGGGTCGTGCTTGTCCAGGTCTACTGCGTAGCACAGGCTCTTGCCGGCACTGTTGCGGGTGGAGATGAACACCCTGATCACATCGTCCAGCACCAGCGCGGTGGGCACCTGGGCGTGGGAGCCGACCCAGTCGTGGTCAGGGTCGAAGGTTCTGCCGAGTTTTTTCCAGGCCATGCTCTACCTAAAAATCCAGATCCTGGCTGCTTTTCACGGCGCGCGCGGGGGCACCGACATAGAGCTGCCAGGGTTGAGTGTCTTTTGAAATCAGCGCACCCATGGCGACGCAGGTACCTTCGCCGATGGTGCAGTTGTTGGTGATGGTGGCGTTGACGCCGAACCAGGCGTAGGGCTCGACCACGCAGTGCCCGGACAGCACCACGTGGGAGGTGAAGAACACATGGTCACGGATTTCGCCATGGTGGCCGATATGGTTGCCGCTCCACAGCACCACGTTGTTGCCGATGGTGGTGAACGGCTGCAGCGTGTTGTCTTCGAGGATGAAGCAGTTCTCGCCGATGACGTTATCGTTCACCGTGGCATGCGGGCTGACATAGGAGATGAAGTCATAACCCTTTTCCTTGCCTTGCAGGTACACCGACTCGCGCAGGCGGTTCATCTTGCGCCCGGTCATGGGCGCGAACAGCTTGTAACCGGTGCTTGGGAAATAGTCCTGCAGGGTTTCGAACGGCACCACCGGCAGCCCTTCGAACAGCCTCGATTCGGGCAAGTAGCGCTCGTTCACGGTAAACCCGACCACCTGCACCGAAGGGTCCTTCTTCAGGTAGTAGTGCGCCAGCTGGGCAGTGTCCAGAACTCCGAAAATGACAACTTTTTGCATCATGGCATCCAGGAAATTCGAGGCTGAGCCAGGTCAAGCCGATCCAAAGGTACGCTGTGTATACTGCCGCCCACGATAGCACCTCCGCTGGCGTAACTAAAAAGGGCACCGGGCCGATGGGAAAAATGCTTGATCGAAATCAAATCCGCTTTTACAGGGAACAGGGTTACCTGGTTGCCGAGGATATTTTCGACCCGCTGCACCTCGATGAAACCCTTGCCCACTTCAACCTCGCCTTTGCCCAGCAGCTTGACCGCCTGGCCCTGCCGGTCGCCGCGGGCCCTGCCGTCGAAGCCCTGCACCGCAACATGGCCGCGTTGCTGGGCGCGAACGTTGCCCTCTACCTGGCGACGCTGCGCATGTGCTCCAAGCTGTACGGGGTCTACCGGTTGATGACCGCCGAGCGCTTGCGCGATGCGGCTGCCGACCTGGGTATCGCCACGCCGTTGTTCCAGACCACTCCCGTCCTGCACCTGATGTCGAAGCAGCTGGTGATCCCGGGGGGCTATCAGGGCTTCGACGTGCACCAGGACTGGACCTCGGTACAGGGCAGCCTGGACACCATCACCACCTGGATCCCGTTCATGGACATCGACCCACGGTTGTTCACCATGGAAGTGCTGCCCGGCAGCCATTTGCTTGGCCTGCTCAGCGGCGACCAGCAACAGCATGTGCTGCGGGTCGACGACAAGCATTACAAGGAAAGTGACTTCGTTCCTGTCTGTGTCGGCAAGGGTGGCGTTTGCTTGATGTCGAACTTCACCATTCATCGGTCTTCTCGCGAAGGCGATGACCGACTGCGCATTTCCATCAGCGGGCGCTATGAAAATGCCAGCGAGCCGACGTTCATCGAACGCGAGTATCCCTTTACCCAGCAGAAGAGCATGCAGCGCGGCCTGATCACCGAGAACTTCCCGAGTGCCGAGCAGGTGCGCGGCGTGTATGCCGTTGCAGGCAAGGGATTCTGATCGCTGGTACGCGCAGGCTTTAAAGTTTCCTGCCGGCATGCCGATCACAAGGTCGCATGGGGCTGAATGAGTGCTGAAGGGGCAAGTATGAATCTTTATGTCAACCAGGTGAAAAACAAGCCGGACTATCGGGGCGCGCTGTTCAAGGGCGATATCTTCCTCGAGACCGGCCTTGGCAATGCACACCAACTGTGCGCCCTGGCCCGGCAGAGCATCACCGCCGCGTTCGAAGGCGAAACCGACCACCAGTCGCTGCACAAGATGATGCCGGTGGAAACCTTCGTCGAGCGCGTCACCGCACTCAAGCGCCAGTTCACCAATGGCCCTGAAGCCAAGGCACTGATCCGCGATTTCATCCGCGAAATCGGCGCCGACCCGAAGGACTACATCTTCGACGTGCCACGGGTACGCGTGGTGCCCAACTACGACTACCTGCATGCAGGTGTGAGCTACGCCTACAAGCCGCACCGCGATACCTGGTACGGCAGCGTCGAAAGCCAGGTGAACACCTGGATGCCGGTGTACAGCATCGAGCCCGAGCAGACCATGATGATCAACCCGGCGTACTTCGAGCGGCCGGTGCAGAACAGTTCGGCGCAGTGGAGCCTGAACGACTGGATCAACGTGCAGCGGCACAAGGCCTCGCAGAACATCACCGAAGAGACCCGGGTGCACCCGGTGCCGCTGGAAGACATCGACACCAGCGCCGAGCTGCGTGTGGCGGCCAACAGTGGCGAGATGCTGATCTTCTCCGGCGCCCACCTGCACGGCACCGTGGCCAACTTCACCGACAAGGTGCGCTTCAGCGTGGACTTCCGCCTGATCCACCTGCAAGACTTGCTGCACAAGCGCGGCGCACCGAATGTCGACAACGGCTGTTCGGACGCAGAGGCCGGCTTCAAAGACTTTTTCAATGCCAGCGACTTTTCGCAATTCCAGGGAGTTAACCGATGACCAAGCGTCGCCTGACTGCTGCCGAGGTCGAGTACAACGAAAAGCGCGCCAGCGTGCTGAGCCGTGTCGATGCCCAATACGTGGCTGATGCGCCGTTCCTGTTCGCCAACCGTATCGCCGTGACCGCTGCGCTGTCGCGCATCGAGCTGTTCAAGATGGTCCAGGACATTCCGGGTGCCATCGTCGAGTGCGGTGTGTACAAAGGCAACTCGCTGATGCTGTACATGCAGCTGTCGATGATCCTTGAGCCCTATGCGATCAACCGTTCGATCATTGGTTTCGATACCTTCGGCGGCTTCGCCAGCATCGATGCCGAGCAGGACCCGGCCGACATCAACGAAAGCATGTTCTCCGACACCGACGAGACGCTGATCCAGGACATGATCGATGCCAACGACCTGATCCGTCCGGTCAACCGCATCCCGCGTTGCGAGATCGTCAAGGGTGACATCCTGAAAACCGTGCCAGCCTTCGTCAAGACCCGCCCGGACCTGGTGGTGGCGATGCTGATTCTCGACACCGACCTGTACAAATCGACCAAGGTGGCGCTGGAAACCTTCCTGCCGTACATGCCCAAGGGTGCGATCGTGGTGCTGGACGAAGTGGCCTACCGCAACTTCCCGGGCGAGACCCAGGCGCTGCGTGACGTACTGGACCTGAACAAGATCGAGCTCAAGCGCCTGCCTTTCGATTCGTCGGTGGGCTACTTCCGCGTCTGACGCACACTCGCGACCGACGAAAAAAGACCCGCGGCGCCTGGGGCGCAGCGGGTCAAATCGGCCTCGGCCGCTTCAGTGTCAGATATGCAGTGCGTGGCCCAGCGCGCGCAGTGCCGCTTCCTGTACCGCCTCGCCCAGCGTCGGGTGAGCATGGATGGTGCCAGCCACATCTTCCAGCCGTGCGCCCATCTCCAGCGACTGGGCAAACGCCGTGGACAGTTCCGATACCGCCACGCCCACCGCTTGCCAGCCCACGATCAGGTGGTTGTCACGCCGCGCCACCACCCGCACGAAACCGCTTTTCGACTCCAGGCTCATGGCCCGGCCGTTGGCGGCGAACGGGAACTGCGCGACGATGCAGTCCAGCCCTTGCTGGCTGGCTTGCTCCGGCGTCTTGCCCGCTACCACGACTTCCGGGTCGGTGAAGCACACCGCGGCTATCGCTGCGGGTTCGAAACGCCGGGTCTTGCCGGCAATGATTTCGGCAACCATCTCGCCTTGCGCCATGGCGCGGTGGGCGAGCATCGGTTCGCCTGCCACGTCACCAATGGCCCAGACATTGCGCATGCTGGTCTGGCAGCGGTCGTCGATGGCAATGGCGGCGCCGTTCATCTTCAGGTCCAGGCATTCCAGGTTGAAGCCTTTGGTCCGTGGCCGGCGGCCCACGGCCACCAGCACCCGGTCAGCCTCCAGGCGCAGTTGCCCACCCTGGCCATCGCTGGCCAGCAGGCAGCCGTTTTCGTAGCCTTCGACGCTGTGGCCCAGGTGCAGGGCGATGCCCAGCTTCTTCAGCGACTCGGCCACGGGGGCGGTCAGTTCGCTGTCATAGGTCGGCAGAATGCGCTCGCGCGCTTCCACCACGCTGACCTGCGCGCCCAGCTTGCGATAGGCGATGCCCAGTTCCAGGCCGATGTAACCACCGCCCACCACCACCAGGTGCTTGGGCAGGACCTTGGGCGCGAGGGCTTCGGTGGAGGAAATGACCGGCCCGCCGAGCGGCAGCATTGGCAGCTCGACGCTGTTCGAGCCGGTGGCCAGCAGCAGGTGTTCGCACTGGATACGCTGGCCGTCGACCTCGACCTGCTTGCCGTCGAGGATTTTCGCCCAGCCGTGAATCACCTTGACCCCATGCTTTTTCAGCAAGGCAGCCACGCCGGTGGTCAGGCGGTCGACGATGCCATCTTTCCAGGCCACGCTCTGGCCGATGTCCAGGCGCGGGGTATCGACGCTGATGCCCAGTGGCGACTGCCCGGCAAAGCGAGCGGTCTGGTGGAACTGCTCGGCCACATGGATCAGCGCCTTGGACGGGATGCAGCCGATGTTCAGGCAGGTGCCGCCCAGGGCCTGGCCTTCGATGAGCACAGTGGGGATGCCCAGTTGCCCGGCGCGGATGGCGGCCACGTAGCCGCCGGGGCCGCCGCCGATGATCAGCAGGGTGGTATCGATGATCGTGGACATGCTCACTCCAGGAACAGACAAGCAGGTTGTTCGAGCAGGCCGCGCACGGCCTGGATGAACTGTGCGGCATCCATGCCATCGACCACCCGGTGGTCGAAGGAGCTGGACAGGTTCATCATCTTGCGCACGACGATCTGGCCGTCGATCACCACCGGCCGCTCAACGATGCGGTTGACGCCGACGATCGCCACTTCCGGGGTGTTGACCACCGGGGTGCTGACGATGCCGCCCAAGGCGCCGAGGCTGGTCAGGGTGATGGTCGAGCCGCTCAGCTCTTCACGGCTGGCCTTGTTGCTGCGTGCGGCGTTGGCCAGGCGTGAGATCTCGCCGGCGTTGGCCCACAGGCTGGCGGCTTCGGCATGGCGCAGCACCGGTACCATCAGGCCGTTGTCGCCCTGGGTGGCGATGCCCACATGCACCGCACCGTGGCGGGTGATGACTTGGGCTTCGTCGTCGTAGGTGGCGTTGATCTGCGGGAAGTCGCGCAGGGCCACGACCAGGGCGCGGACCAGGAATGGCAGCAGGGTCAGCTTGCCGCGCGTGTTGCCGTGCTTGGCGTTGAGCTGCTGGCGCAGGGCCTCCACGGCGGTGACGTCGATCTCTTCCACGTAGCTGAAGTGCGCGACCCGGCGCTTGGCGTCCTGCATGCGCTGGGCGATCTTGCGGCGCAGGCCGATCACCGGCACCTGCTCGCTGTCGGTGCGCTTGGCATAGCCGCTCGGCGCCTGGCCGGTCGGGCTGTGCGGCTTGCTCATGAAAGCGTCGAGGTCTTCGTGCAGGATGCGCCCGGCCGGGCCGCTGCCATGCACGTAACGCAGCTCGATGCCGGCATCCAGGGCGCGCTTGCGCACCGCCGGCGAGGCCAGCGGCTTGTCGCCCGGTTGGCGCGGCACGATCGGCGCTTCGACGTGATGCTCGGGTGCCTGGTACGTCACAGGCTGTGGCGCTTTCGCTTCTGGCTGGGGCGCAGCGGGTGCAACGGGCGCGCTGTGCGCTTGCACAGGTTCGGCCTGTGGCACATCCACATGGTTGCCGCTGCCTTCCACTTCGATGCGGATCAGCTCGCTGCCCACCGCCATCACTTCACCAGGCTGGCCACCCAGGGCCAGCACCTTGCCGCTGACCGGCGAAGGGATTTCCACGGTAGCCTTGTCGGTCATGACATCGGCCACCACCTGGTCCTCGGCGATCACGTCGCCGACCTTGACGAACCATTCCACCAACTCGACCTGCGCGATACCTTCGCCAATGTCCGGCATCTTGATGACGTGCGTGCCCATTCAGACCTCCATGACCCGTTTCAATGCCGCGCCTACCCGCGAAGGGCCTGGGAAATAAGCCCATTCCTGTGCGTGGGGGTAGGGGGTGTCCCAACCGGTGACGCGCTCGATCGGTGCTTCGAGGTGATGGAAGCAGTGCTCTTGCACCAGCGACACCAGTTCGGCGCCGAAACCGCAGGTGCGGGTGGCTTCATGCACGACCACGCAGCGGCCGGTCTTCTTCACCGACGCGACGATGGTCTCCAGGTCCAGTGGCCAGAGGCTGCGCAGGTCGATGACTTCGGCGTCGACGCCGGACTCCTCGGCGGCCACCTGGGCCACGTAGACCGTGGTGCCGTAGGTCAGCACGGTGACATCATTGCCAGGGCGGGTAATCGCCGCCTTGTCCAGCGGCACGGTGTAGTAGCCATCCGGCACGGCGCTTTGCGGGTGTTTCGACCAAGGCGTGACAGGGCGATCGTGGTGGCCGTCGAACGGGCCGTTGTACAGGCGCTTGGGCTCGAGGAAGATCACCGGGTCGTCGCATTCGATCGAGGCGATCAGCAGGCCCTTGGCGTCGTACGGGTTGGACGGCATGACCGTGCGCAGGCCGCAGACCTGGGTGAACATCGCTTCCGGGCTCTGGCTGTGGGTCTGGCCGCCGTAGATGCCGCCGCCGCAGGGCATGCGCAGGGTCAGCGGGGCGATGAATTCGCCGGCCGAGCGGTAGCGCAGGCGGGCCATTTCCGAGACGATCTGGTCGGAGGCCGGGTAGAAGTAGTCGGCGAACTGGATTTCCACCACCGGGCGCAGGCCGTAGGCACCCATGCCCACGGCGGTGCCGACGATGCCGCTTTCCGAGATTGGGGCGTCGAACACCCGCGACTTGCCGTACTTGGTCTGCAGGCCTTCGGTGCAACGGAACACGCCGCCGAAGTAGCCGACGTCCTGGCCGTAGATCACCACATTGTCGTCGCGCTCGAGCATGACATCCATGGCCGAGCGCAGGGCCTGGATCATGGTCAGTGTGCTGGTGGCCATGGCGGTTTCCGGGTTGATGCTGTTGTTGTGATCGTTCATCTCAGACCCCCAGTTCCTGGCGCTGACGGCGCAGGTGGTCAGGCATTTCCTTGTACACGTCCTCGAACATCGAAGCCGCGCTCGGGATGTGGCCGTTGGCCAGGGTGCCGTACTGTTCCGCTTCCTTCTGCGCGGCGATGACCGCGGCTTCGAACTCGGCGGTAGTGGCCTGGTGTTCTTCCTCGGACCAGTGGCCGATCTTGATCAGGTGCTGCTTCAGGCGGGCGATCGGGTCGCCCAGCGGGAAGTGGCTCCAGTCATCGGCCGGGCGGTACTTGGACGGGTCGTCCGACGTGGAGTGCGGGCCGGCACGGTAGGTCACCCACTCGATCAGCGATGGGCCGAGGCCGCGGCGGGCTCGTTCGGCGGCCCAGCGCGAGGCGGCGTACACGGCGACGAAGTCGTTGCCGTCGACCCGCAGCGAGGCGATGCCACAACCCACGCCACGGCCGGCGAAGGTGGTCTGTTCCCCACCGGCAATGGCCTGGAAGGTGGAGATGGCCCACTGGTTGTTGACCACGTTGAGGATCACCGGGGCGCGGTAGACGTGGGCGAAGGTGAGGGCGGTATGGAAGTCCGACTCGGCGGTGGCGCCGTCACCGATCCAGGCCGAGGCGATCTTGGTATCGCCCTTGATCGCCGAGGCCATGGCCCAGCCGACTGCCTGCACGAACTGGGTCGCCAGGTTGCCGCTGATGGTGAAGAAGCCGGCTTCGCGCACCGAATACATGATCGGCAGCTGGCGGCCCTTGAGCGGGTCGCGTTCGTTGGACAGCAGCTGGCAGATCATCTCCACCAGCGACACGTCGCGGGCCATGAGGATGCTCTGCTGGCGGTAGGTGGGGAAACACATGTCGCTGCGGTTGAGCGCCAGCGCCTGGGCACTGCCGATGGCTTCCTCGCCCAGGCTCTGCATGTAGAAGGACATCTTCTTCTGGCGCTGGGCAACCACCATGCGGCTATCGAAGATGCGCGTCTTGAGCATCGCGCGCATGCCTTGGCGGAGGATCTGCGGGTCGATGTCCTCGGCCCATGGGCCTTGGGCATTGCCTTGCTCGTCGAGCACGCGGACCAGGCTATAGGACAGGTCGGCGGTGTCGGCAGCATCGACATCGATCGGGGGTTTACGGACTTTACCCGCGTCGTTCAGGCGCAGGTAGGAGAAATCGGTCTGGCAGCCTGGCCGGCCGGTGGGCTCGGGCACATGCAAACGCAGGGGGGCGTACTCGTTCATGCTTTTTACGCTCGCTCGGATGTTGTTTTTGTGAGCTCTGAAGCGGCCGCCGCTGAGTACCGGCTTGTGACTGGTAGGTCAGCGTCTTTTACATCTTAGTGGGAGGGCAGGAGAATTTTTCTCTCAAGTTGATTGCCTTTGTCTGACGGGGGAGATAAACATTCCGGATAAACACAAAAAACCGGTGAATTTGTCTCATGCGCAAGCTCGATCGTACCGATATCGGCATTCTCAACAGCCTTCAGGACAACGCACGCATCACCAACGCCGAACTTGCCCGTTCGGTAAACCTGTCGCCGACGCCGTGTTTCAACCGGGTCAAGGCAATGGAAGAGTTGGGGGTGATTCGCCAGCAGGTGACCTTGCTGTCGCCAGAGGTGCTGGGGCTGGATGTGAATGTGTTCATCCATGTCAGCCTGGAGAAGCAGGTCGAGCAGGCGCTGCATCGCTTCGAGGAAGAGATCGCCGAACGGCCGGAGGTGATGGAGTGCTACCTGATGACTGGCGACCCGGACTACCTGCTGCGGGTGCTGTTGCCGAGCATTCAGGCGCTGGAGCGGTTTCTCGATTACCTGACACGGTTGCCGGGGGTGGCCAACATCCGTTCGAGCTTTGCCCTCAAGCAGGTGAGGTATAAGACGGCGTTGCCGTTGCCTTCCAATGGCATGACCTTGCGCGAATAGTGTTTGCCTGTGCCGGCCTCTTCGCGGGTAAACCCGCTCCCACAGGTACTGCACAAGCCTCAGGCATTGTGTGATTCCTGTGGGAGCGGGTTTACCCGCGAAGAGGCCGGCACAGGCAATACAGAGGGTGCTTGATGTTTTAAACACCCCAAGCCTATGTTGTTGTCAGCCTATAACAACAAGGACAAGCGTCATGACCACCGCCGCCCACCGCTCGCCTGCCGAGCTCCTCCAGGGCATCGACCAGATCGAATGCGTCACCCCCGACCTCAATGGCGTCCCGCGCGGCAAGGTGATGACCGCAGAGGGCTTCCTCGAAGGCCGCCGCCTGCAGATGGCCCGGGGGGTGTTGCTGCAATGCATCATGGGCGGCTACCCGCCGGCGCGCTTCTATGGCAGCGACGACGGTGACCTGGCGCTGGTCGCGGAACCTGCGCAGATCCACCGCCTGCCGTGGAGCGAGGAGGGCCTGGCGCTGGCTATCTGCGACGCCAACGAGCTCGATGGCCGGCCATCGGGGCTGTCCACGCGAGGGCAGCTCAAGGCTGTAATCGCCCGTTACGCTGCCCTGGGCCTGGCGCCGGTGGTGGCAACCGAGCTGGAGTTCTTCGTCTTCGCCCCCAACACCGACCCGCGGCAACCGTTCCTGCCGCCGGTTGGCAAGGATGGCCGCCGCGAGCTTGGCCATTCGGCGTTCAGCGTCAGCTCCAACAACGGCCTGCGCCCGTTCTTTCAGGAGGTCTACCAGTGCATGGCGGCCCTGGGCCTGCCGCGCGATACCTTCATGCATGAAATGGGCGTGAGCCAGTTCGAGATCAACCTGTTGCACGGCGACCCGCTGCTGCTGGCCGACCAGACCTTCCTGTTCAAGCACCTGCTCAAGGAAGTGGCGCTAAAGCACGGCCTGAGCGTGGTGTGCATGGCCAAGCCGCTGGCGCATACCCCGGGCAGCTCCATGCACATTCACCAAAGCCTGGTGGAAATCGCCAGCGGGCGTAATGTGTTCAGCGACGAGCAGGGCCAGCCGACCGATGCCTTCTACCACTTCATCGGCGGCCAGCAGGCGTGCATGGCCGACTTCACTGCGCTGTTCGCGCCCAACGTCAACGCCTACCAACGGCTGTGCCACCCGTACGCATCGCCGAACAATGCCTGCTGGTCCGAAGACAACCGTGCTGCCGGCTTGCGCATTCCAGCCAGTGCCCCCGTGGCGCGGCGGGTCGAAAACCGCCTGCCCGGCGCCGATGCCAACCCTTACCTGGCCATCGCTGCCAGCCTGGCCGCCGGCCTGCATGGCATCGAGCAGCGCCTGCAGCCAACCCCGGCGATCCAGGGCGAATTCGAGGTGCCGGAGCATCTGAGCCTGCCGTGCACCCTGCATGCGGCCCTCGAACGCCTCAAGCGCAGTGCGTTGGCCCGGGAACTGTTCGGCAGCGAATTCATCGACGGCTACATTGCCAGCAAGACCCTGGAACTGACGGATTTCTTGAACGAGATCACGCCGTGGGAGCGGCGCGTGCTGGCCGCGCAGGTCTGATCGCGACACGACCGGCACTGGACGCGCCCCTGTCTGGCTATTTGTCTGGCAGGGGACTGCGCCCTGGCCAATTTGCTTTTATGCTTGCCAGCAAGCCAACGCCACCTGACCAGGGAGTTCGACGGGACGTATGCGAAACATCTGGAAGCCCTTTCAGTCGTTGTACTTCGCCGCCTTGATGATGTTGATCGGTTCCGGCCTGCTCAGCACCTACCTGGCGCTGCGCCTGGCGGCCGACCATGTCGACAGCTTGTGGGTAGGTGCGTTGATGGCGGCCAACTACTTTGGCCTGGCCGTGGGCGGCAAGGTCGGCCACCGGCTGATTGGCCGGGTAGGGCATATCCGTGCCTACGCCACCTGTGCCGGTATCGTCGGCGCAGCGGTGCTGGGCCATGGCCTGACCAGCTGGTTGCCGTTGTGGGTGGGGCTACGGATGATCGTCGGCCTGGGGATGATGTGCCAGTACATGGTCATCGAAAGCTGGCTCAACGAGCAGGCCGATGCCAAGCACCGTGGTGCAGTGTTCAGCGGCTACATGATCGCCTCCTACCTGGGGCTGGTGCTTGGCCAACTGATCCTGGTGGTGCATCCCGAGCTCGGCCCTGAACTACTGATGCTGGTCGCCATGTGCTTTGCACTGTGCCTGGTGCCGGTGGCCATGACCCGTCGCATTCACCCGGCCCCCCTGCGCCCGGCGCCGATGGAGCCGAAGTTCTTTATAAAGCGGGTGCCGCAGTCACTTAGCACGGTGCTGGGGTCGGGGCTGATCGTCGGCTCGTTCTACGGCCTGGCGCCGCTGTATGCCTCCAGCCAGGGACTGTCCACCGAGCAGATCGGTCTGTTCATGGGTAGCTGCATCTTTGCCGGCCTGCTGGTGCAGTGGCCGTTGGGCTGGTTGTCCGACCGCTACGACCGGGCGGTGCTGATCCGCAGCGTGGCGGTGGGCTTGGCACTGGCGGCGGCGCCGCTGGCGATTCTGCCTAGCGTGCCGCTGGAACTGCTGTTCGGCATCGGCTTTGTGATTTCGCTGCTGCAGTTCTGCCTGTATCCGCTGGCGGTCGCCTTCTCCAATGACCATGTGGAAAGCGAACGGCGCGTTTCACTGACCGCGATGCTGCTGGTGACCTATGGCGTGGGGGCGTGCATCGGGCCGTTGGCGGCGGGTGTGTTGATGAAGGTGCTGGGCTCGCAGATGCTGTACGCCTTTTTCGTGTTCTTCGCGCTGGTGCTGGTATGGCGGATCCGGCCTAAAGCGGTTACCGGCCTGCATCAGGTACAAGACGCACCGCTGGGCCACGTGGCCATGCCGGCGGCAGGTTCGCCGTTGTCGGCGGCGCTCGACCCGCGGGTGGACGAGCAGACTGTGCAAGATGTTATGCAGACGCCGGTTGCGGCTGAGGATACTGAAGACGAGCAGGTGGCGAGTGGGGAGGGGACAGCGCCCGAACAGACGGCTAGCCAGCCGATGTGAGCACGTGGGTAAGGTGCTCACAGGCTGACTCTGCAGGGCTCGGATTACTCGACCTCGATGTTGCGCAGCCTGAACCGTAGTATTTCTCCATCAGCGGATCCGGCGTACAAATTTTTGGTATTCGCCCGGTCGTTCGCAACCGCTACGCGATAGCCGTATTTATCCCGCAGATAAAAATCTATCTTGTCGGCGCTGTTTATATCGCCATCCCACTCTTCCAGGGGTTGAACTTTCCAATAGTGTAAGTCCAGCGTGTTCTTGACCACATTTACCGGACTCAGGTTATCTGTAATCCTGCCTATTAGGCCGGTACCATACAGGCCAAGGCGGTCGGCATTGTCTTTGTCAAGCCTGGCCCATTTGAATTCAAGTGTTTCGCCTGCCGTGATTTGATAAATGACACGGTTTTCTTCCGATCTGATGTATTCAAAGTGAAACTTCATAGGGATGAGGTTGTTGCGTTTGCCAGGGTGGTGGCAAAGCCAGCCATTGGTGAAGCCGGTGAGGGGAAGCAACACCTCAGATTTTGTTCCTAACGTGCCGTAGCTTGTGACCAAGACTTGCCCGTATTGGCTGTGCAACTCTGCAGTAAAGTTAGAGCGAATCATTATGATCTCCGAATGACCCATGCCCTGGTGGGGCGGAGCGGTGATCGTAATAAAGCGGAGGTCAATGTATCAGCTGGAAACGGTGGGTGGGTAAAAAGCGATGCGCCGCGCGCGCCCTGCGATCAGATGTAATCGTCAGGGGCGGTTTCGGTGTCAGCGTCCTCAGGCGTCAGGTGAGCTGAATGTCGTGCAAGCGGAACGTGAGGATTTCTCCGTCGTTATCACCGGCGCGCAGGAACTTGCCTTTGATGCTGCCGATAAGAGGATCATTCATTGCTTCGCAAACCCGGTAGCCGTGCCTGTCGCGCAGATTGAAATCCACGCTGGCGGCACTGGTGACTTCTCCATCCCAGTCCTGCAGCGGCTCGACTTTCCAGTAGTGACGCTCCAGTAGCTTCACAGGGTTGAGAGCATCGACAATTGTGCCCAAGGTGTGAGTGCCATACAGCCCCAGCCAGTCGAATTTATTGGCTTCAAGTCGAGCGCCTTCATAGGCTCCAGCACCGGTAGCTGTAAGGCTGTAGTGCACATAGTTATCTGTAGCCTTGAGGAACTGGAATTGAAACCTGACAGGTACGAATGTCCCTATCCGTTCAGGTTGATTGTGGCAGAGCCATCCACTGTCTTCGTTCTCCAGCGGGGCGTAGATCAGTGGGACGCCTGCCGAGGTTTCGATTACTCCCACGTGGCCATGTTGACTGTGAAGTTCGGCAGTGAAGTGGGAACGGATCATGTTGGGCCTCTACGCTTGAATGCCCTGAAACAGGGCGACGCAGAAATCCTATTTAGGCAAGGGGGGATCCAGAAGCGGGAAGGTCTTCCTTGAACGCATAGGGCGCAACCTGCACGCCCAGCACGCCTGGGCCGGTATGCTGGGAATGATTGCGGCTAAACGATCAGTAATCGTCTTTATCGAACCGCCGCGCTTCACGCTGCAGCTGGTACACGAAGCTTTCGATCTTGCGCTGCGCCTGGCCATTGAGGTTATGGAAGCGCACGCCGGCGAAGGTGGTGTTGATCCGCTCTTCATAGTGCAAGTGGCGCAGCTCGACCATGGTGTCGACCAGCCCCAGCGGGTTGCTGGCCTTGAAGCGTTCGTACACCTGGCCCAGTTGCAGGCAGTTCTCGACGTTGCCCTCGAAACGCAGCTTGCAGCCAGTGGCGGAAATGTCCAGCAGCTTGCCGCGCAGGGCGCCGTTGCCCTTGAGGAAACTGCCGTCGAGGATGATATCGACCAGTTGCGACAGCTTCAGCGCGGCACGGAAGGCGTTGCGGCGCTGGTGGTAGGTCATCTCTTCCGGCATCGCGCCGCGGTAGCAGCGGTGCCCGTCGACTTCGCTGATCTTCAGTTCGTGATTGCATTCCCAGGCGATGCGCACGCCGTCGTGGAAGCCTTCAACGCGGAACGGTTCGCCGTTCTCGATGAATTTTTCGCCATCGCGCGGGATCATTTCGTCCAGTGCCAGGGTATTGCTGTCACGGTCCACATGCACCACATAGCTCTGGAACCGCTGGCTGCGCTCGTGGAAGGTGATGATCAGTGGATCATGGCTTTCTTGCAGCTGGCGCAGGTTGGCCGCGATCTCCAAGGGCGTGTTCAGCACCTTTGGCGGTTGCGGGGCATCGGTTTCATTGAACACGGGTTTTCAATCTCCAGGCAAAAACGACACACGCAAGTAACGGCATTTTGCCAGTATGTTCCGTGCCTTGATAGAAGTAATCACACTTGGCTGAGCGCCCGGGGCTTGGCAAGTGGAGAAGTGGTGCCACGGCTGTCATAGAGCGATGGTGCTTCACCGCCCTGGAGGATTCTGATCTGGTTTGCCGTGACGTGCTGCTGTACCTGAATGATCCGGCCATTGGCCTCGTTGGTCTTCTGGCAGTCGTTCATCAGCTGGTTCAGCACTTCGAGCTGCTGCATGATCAGCTCGCCGTTGTCCGACTGCGCCGCCAGTGCCTGCACACCGGCGCGATTGGCGCTGAGGCCGAGGCTGGTGAGCAGGTTGCTGCGACGCATGCCTTGCTGCTCGAGCAGGACGATAAGCGACTGCTTGCGGGCCAGGATGCCCTCCAGCGGTGCCATGTCGCGGCCGTGCAGGGCCATCGACTCCTGCTGGAGGAGGTCGAGCAGTTCCTGGGTCGGGGCGATGTCGTCTTCGATCAGTTGCAGCAAGGTGATGTCGTGCATGGCTAACTCTTGGCTTTACATAGCGTCCGTGAAGTCAGCGCGCCGAACGGTCAGCGCTGGGCTTCGAAATCGAGCAGTTTGCTGGCGACCCGGCCGGCATCGACCTGGTAACTGCCGTCTGCGATAGCCTGTTTCAACTGCGCCACGCGGGCACTGTTGACGACGGGCTGGTCGCGCAGCTTGTCGCTGACCTTTTGCAACTGCTGGGCCTCTTGGCTGAGGTGTACCGCTTCTCCGCTGGCGCTGGCGCTTTTTGGCGCGTCTTGGGTTTCGCCGGTTTTTTCGGCGTTGCCGGGCGTGGCATTGCCACGAACGCCGCCCGTAACCGACGGAGAGTTATTCAAACGACTGAAGTCGATGACCATGATCAGAAACCTCTGGGTATTTGGACGCTTGCCTTGTTTTCGGCCAACCCGAAAGAAACTTTAGGCACAAATGCTTAGCCGCCTGTCAGCAAGCTCGCGAACCCGTTTCCGCACAGTTTAGGAAAAGCAGTCACACACCGCCAGCGTAATCTACATGGCGACCTCGACCTGGCCGGGGCCTGTGACCCGGGCTTTGACTACCCGCTGCGAATTGAGGTTGCGCACGCGGATCTGCTCACCCTGGCCACCCTTGGCCAAGGCTTCGCCAGGCATGCGCACGCTCAGGGAGCCGCTGCGCGCGGTGATCACCACATGATCGCCCTTGCGCACCACCTCGGCTTGCTCCAGGTGCTGCGGCGTGAGGACCTGGTCGAGCACCGTCGGGCGCAGCATCTTCATGCCAACCGCCTGGTCGAGGTCGGTGAGAAAGCCCTGGGGCAATGTGCCGACGTCGCGTTCGCGCAGGGCCACGTCGCCCTCGCCGATGAGGTTGTCGCGCTTGAGTGGGCGGGTCACCACCACCACGTCGCGGAACAGTCGTACGGTGGCCGGCACGAAAATCGTCCACGGTGCGCTGCCGTCGCAGCGCACTCGCACGGTAACCCGGCCCAGTGGTTGCGCCGGGCTTTCCAGCGAGGCGTCCAGCTGCTGGCTGCACAGCGGCATGCGCAGGCGCGGGTCGAGCGGGTTGACCTGGATTTCGTAACGCCCTGGGGTCTGGGTGGTGGCCAGGTAATCTTCGACGCTGAATTCAAGAAACCCTTGGGTGACACCGATAAGCTGTTCAGGCAAGGTAACCGCGTCCGCCAGCGTGCGAACGCCGGGTGCCAGCAGGCACAGCACGGCGAGCGAGCCGCTCAGCAGGTGCGTCAGTCGTCGGAAATTTGTCGTTTTCGTGTACATGGCGCTCAAAAAAGCAAAGCCCGTGCCGACTTGGTGACCATGTAGCACCAAAAAGGCAGAAAGCATAAGGAGTCAGGCATGGCGGGGGTAATGGATTCAGTCAACCAGCGCACACAGCTGGTCGGGCAGAATCGCCTGGAGTTGCTGCTGTTCCGTCTCAACGGGGCGCAGCTTTACGGCATCAACGTATTCAAGGTCCGCGAGGTGCTGCAGTGCCCTGAGCTGACCGTGCTGCCCAGGTCGCACCCGGTGGTGCGAGGCGTGGCTAACATTCGCGGGGCGACAATCCCGATCCTCGACCTGTCGATGGCGACCGGCCTGCCAGGGTTGCAGGAAGACACGCGCAACAGTTTCGTGATCATCACCGAGTACAACACCAAGACCCAGGGCTTTCTGGTGCACTCGGTCGAGCGCATCGTCAACATGAACTGGGAAGAGATTCATCCGCCACCCAAGGGCACCGGCCGCGATCATTACCTGACCGCCGTCACCCGGGTCGATAACCGCATGGTCGAGATCATCGACGTGGAGAAGGTGCTGGCCGAAGTGGCGCCGTCGTCCGAGTCGGTGTCTGCCGGAGTGGTCGATGCCGAGGTGCAGGACAAGGCCACGCTGCTGCGGGTGTTGACCGTCGACGATTCGTCGGTGGCGCGCAAGCAGGTCAGCCGTTGCCTGCAGACGGTGGGTGTGGAAGTGGTGGCGCTCAACGATGGCCGGCAGGCTCTGGACTACCTGCGCAAGCTGGTGGACGAGGGCAAGAAGCCCGAAGAAGAGTTCCTGATGATGATCTCCGACATTGAGATGCCGGAAATGGACGGCTATACGCTGACCGCGGAGATCCGAAGTGACCCGCGCATGCAAAAATTGCACATCTGCCTGCATACTTCGTTGTCCGGGGTATTCAACCAGGCGATGGTCAAGAAGGTCGGGGCCGATGATTTCCTGGCCAAGTTCAAGCCGGACGACTTGGCCCAGCGCGTGGTCGACCGGATCAAGGCAACGCATTGAAGCAGCCGGGGGCATGCCCCCCGGCACCAGTGATTGAAAAGAGGCGGCAGTAGTGTCTACGGGTAATTTGGAGTTCGAACAGTTCAGGGTCTTCCTGGAAAAAGCCTGTGGCATCCTGCTGGGGGAGAATAAGCAGTACCTGGTTTCCAGCCGTCTCAACAAGCTGATGGAACAGCAGGGCATCAAGAGCCTGGGCGAGCTGGTGCAACGTATCCAGACCCAGCCGCGGGGCGGTCTGCGCGAGCAGGTGGTGGATGCGATGACCACCAACGAGACCCTGTGGTTTCGCGATACCTACCCGTTCGAAGTGCTCAAGAACAAGGTCATCCCCGAGTTCATCAGGAACAATCCCGGCCAGCGCCTGCGCATGTGGTCGGCGGCCTGCTCGTCGGGGCAGGAGCCTTACTCGATTTCGATGGCCATCGACGAGTTCGAGCGCAGCAACCTGGGCCAGTTGAAGATGGGGGCGCAGATCGTTGCCACCGACCTGTCCGGCTCGATGCTGACCAACTGCAAGACCGGTGAGTACGACAGCCTGGCAATTGCCCGTGGCCTGTCCCAGGAGCGCCTGCAGCGTTACTTCGACACCAAGGCGCCGGGGCGTTGGGCGGTCAAGCCGGCGATCCGCAGCCGCGTCGAGTTCCGCTCGTTCAACCTGCTCGACAGCTATGCGAGCCTGGGCAAGTTCGACATCGTGTTCTGCCGCAATGTGCTGATCTATTTCTCGGCGCAGGTGAAGAAGGACATCCTGATGCGTATCCACAGCACGCTGAAGCCTGGGGGCTACCTGTTCCTCGGCGCCTCGGAAGCGCTGAACGGGTTGCCGGACCATTACCAGATGGTCCAGTGCAGCCCGGGGATCATCTACCAGGCCAAGTGAGTTTGGGCTGACAGGTGTTCGCCTTGATGCTTTCTGCGCCTATCAGATCGAGC